>CAYNUV010000105.1:0-8382 GCA_964400245.1 uncultured Ignavibacteriaceae bacterium | reverse complement strand
TATGAAATTGAAAGATAGTTTAATAATTTTTCAGATAAATAGAAACAAAAAATTTTATTTGTGTAATAAATAAACTTTTTCTCACTTTAGTAAACCTTAGATACTTCAAATTCGGCTTTCATTTATACACATAGTATAGTAAGAATTAAACAAATAGCTTTTAGAACCCAAATCCTTTCACATTCACTTTAACTCTACAGAGATAATTTTGTGCAGCTATGAAAAGCTCGTTACCATCTTTGCCCCCAAATTTGCAATTGGCTACATAGGTTCCGCTATCAACACTTCCGAGGTATTTTCCTTCGGGAGTAAAAATCATTACGCCGCCGGGACCTGTTGCCCAGATATTTCCATATTCATCAATAGCCATTCCATCACAGTTCCCGTTTTTACCATATTTATCAAAACCGGTTGCATCATAAAAAATACGCCCGTTGCTTGTATTACCATTTTCATCAATATCGAATATCATCCATACTCTCTTATTCCCGGAATTTGAGACATACAAGGTTTTTTCATCTGGTGAAAGTGCAATACCATTTGGATAATCAAATTCTTTAGTAACTAATTCTATACTGCCATCAGGTTTTAAATGATAAACACCAGAAAAATCAATTTCTTTTTCAGGATAATTTGGTGAAGTAAGCCCGTATGGCGGATCTGTAAAATAGAAATGTCCCTTGGAACTTATTACAACATCATTAGGGCTGTTAAACCTTTTCCCTTCATAAGAATCAACAATAACAGACTTAGTCCAGTTCTTCCGGTTTAATTCTGTTAAACAGCGGTTACCATGATCGCAAAGCACAAGCTGATTGTTTAAAGGATTTATAAACAAGCCGTTGCTTCCAACATCGCCGCCGGCATAATCTTTTCCCAAAGCAAAACCTGATGGCCTTAAATACAAACTTAAACCTTCTTCATCTTTCCATTTGAAGATACTGTTGTTTGGAACATCTGTAAATAAAACATAACCACCATCTTTTACCCAGACAGGACCTTCACTCCAGCCAAATCCTTCTGCAAGAATTTCTATTACTGCATTTTCAGGTATGAGTTTATTAATTGCAGGATCCTCACGATATACTTTTCCGGTTGTTTTCATATCCTGTGCATGGATTGGCGAGTATATAAATAAATTAACAAAGACGATAAGAAAAAATCTTTTAAGCACAATTCCTCCATTGATATACATTAATTATTAATAATATTGCATCATTGAAACACAAAAGAGAACTATAATTCCAAGGGTCATATTAGTACGCGCTATTAAAGCTATATTTTTCTGTGCTTTAATAAATTCCGATGATGGCTGTTCACCGGGCTTTGGTGCAAGCTTGCGAAGTTTTGGTGAGAGGACAAAAGTCAGCAGAAGCCCAAAAATTATCATAAAAAGTATCGCTATATGTTTTACAGTTAACCATAAACCAAATCTTGATTCAGGGTTGAACAACATTGATGAAGGAGTTTTGTAAAGTCCTGTAAGCAGAAGAATAATAACACTTACCCAGACAATCACCGTAAATCTTTTAACAACTGCGCCAAATAATTTTCCTCTTTGCCCGGGATCAATTGCTGTTTGTGCCGGGAAAAGAACAAGATTCATAAAGATAATTCCGCCAATCCAGGATACAGTAGCAAGCAGATGCAGAAAATTATTGATTACAGCAAAGCTCATTTTCTTTCTCCTTGTTATTATAGTTTTTGTTAAATGATTGTTAGTGACGTTTATTTTAAAAGCAGGTTAAACTTAAATTATTTTAATAATAGTAACAAATTTTGAGGGAAAAAGGAAAATGGAAGATGGAAAATGTTTATGAAAGTAAAATGAAATACATGGTTTTCTAACTCCGTTAGGAGTTGAATATTTATAGAGATGAATACCTTCGAGGTATATAGAACTCCGTCAGGAGTTCTATAAAAAGAATAATTTAGATAGTTTGCTAAAGTGTTTACCTACATTTGCTGTTATCCAGAATATTTTTTACAATTAATATTTAGTACTGATATGTTATTCAACATAAAATTGTAAATATATTATCCATTGCTTTTATTATATTAACCTATAATCAAATGACATCAAATTATTTTTAGTTACTCTATTTCATACTTCAAAATAATATGCTAAATGAAACTAAATCTCCGGCAGCACCTGTGAAAAAACATCCGCAGTTCTTCTTCCATATTTCTAAAGATGCGAGAGACAAATATAAGTTTGAAGATAAGTTTTATTCTTTAATGGGTAACCTAATTATAGCAGATGGCAAAAGTGCACGATTATTAACTGATAAAATAAACCAGGTTAGAACCTCTGAAGGAAGAACTAATGAGCTTGTCACGGCAGGTCAGATAAATACCCTCGGACTTCTTCATGAAATTTTCCACTTTCTTATAAGATATTATGAAGACAAAGAAAACCCCGGAGTTTTTTCAAGAGGTTTAAATCATCTGAAAAATAGTCTAAATGAAAATGATCTTAATTCGGTTTTAAATGAATATATCAATCACTTCCCGCCTCTTGATGTTTATAAAGGGAATATTAACCGGAATGATTACCTGGTCAGTTCAACTGAAGGAAAACCAAACAGGGAAATTATTCTTGAGGAGATTATTCTTCTTAATCTTGAAAATAATAATCCTGCCACACTCCAGCTTGAAGAACTTTATTCTGAAAAACCATTAGTGAAAAAAACCAGGTATAGAGAATTTATAGACCAGACAGAAAAATTCTTTTTAAATGAAAAACCTTTTGGCCCGGATAAACTTCCATTAATTCATTTCCTCAGAAAGCCTTTGATTGAAAGCCCATATAACCTTGATGAGCAGCTTGATTACATTTTAAAAAACTGGCAGATTTTAATTTATGATAAATTCCGCAAACGCTTATTAACGGGAAAAGATATTGTATTTGAAGACTCAAAACTTTTTCTTCAACATATGGGAGGAAAAGGAACTCCGCCTGTTCCTGATTATGAATTTGATAAAGATTATTTCTCTAAGCTAAAAGCAAAATTAGCAGAAGGCGGAAAGCTTAGTGAAGAAGAGGGCAGCTACTATGAAGAGTATGAAAGATTCTCGCAGGATATAGACTGGATGCCCAATGTTGTAATGATCGCAAAGAATGCTTTTGTCTGGCTCGATCAGCTTTCAAAAAAATATCACAGAGAAATTAAACGCCTTAACCAGATTCCTGATGAAGAACTCGACCGTCTTGCTCATTGGAACTTTACAGCGTTATGGCTAATTGGAATCTGGGAAAGAAGCAGTGCATCAAGAAAAATAAAACAGACGATGGGGAATCCTGAAGCGGCTTCTTCTGCTTATTCTCTTTATGATTACATTATTGCTTATGAACTTGGAGGTGAGGAAGCTTTTCAGAATTTAAGAGACAGAGCATGGCAAAGAGGTATAAGGCTCGCAAGCGATATGGTGCCAAACCATACAGGAATTTTTTCCAGGTGGGTTGTTGAGAAACCTCATTACTTTATTCAATCTGATTATCCTCCTTATCCCGGTTACAGATTTACAGGCACAAATCTTTCAGACGATCCGCGGGTTGAAGTAAGAATTGAAGATAAATATTACAGTATGTCCGATGCTGCTGTTGTTTTTGAAAGAAGAGATGCTTACACCAACGATAAAAAATATATCTATCATGGGAATGATGGGACACATATGCCGTGGAATGATACTGCACAATTAAATCTTTTAAATCCCGAAGTGCGTGAAGCATTATACCAGATGATAAAGCATGTTGCATCCAAAACTTCAATCATACGTTTTGATGCAGCAATGACGCTGACAAAAAAACATTACCAGAGATTATGGTTTCCGCAGCCCGGTACAGGTGGAGCAATTCCTTCACGTTCGGATTCCGGAATGACTCGTGAAGAAATTGACAATGCAATGCCGGAAGAATTCTGGAGAGAAGTTGTTGACAGGATGAATAAAGAAATGCCTCACACACTGCTTCTTGCAGAAGCCTTCTGGCTAATGGAAGGTTATTTTGTAAGAACCCTCGGAATGCACAGGGTGTACAATAGTGCTTTCATGCATATGATGATGAAGGAAGAAAATGAAAAGTATAAGCTGCTTATTAAGAACACTCTTGATTTCAATCCTGAAATACTAAAGAGATATGTAAACTTCATGAGCAATCCCGATGAAGAAACCGCAGTGAATCAGTTTGGTAAAGGAGATAAATACTTCGGAGTCGCAGTAATGATGGTTACTCTTCCGGGTTTGCCGATGTTTGGACATGGACAGGTTGAAGGACTTAGTGAAAAGTATGGAATGGAATACAAGAGAGCTTATTACAATGAGTTTGTTGATGAAAATCTTGTTAGCAGACATCAGCATGAAATTTTCCCCTTAATGAAGAAGCGTCATCTCTTCAGCCAGGTTGAGAATTTTGAACTCTATGATTTTGTTGAAAACTCCGGTAACATTAATGAAAATGTTTTTGCATTCACAAACCGGAGTGGTAATGACCGTGTGCTGGTAATCTACAATAACTCTTTTTCAGAAACCAAAGGGACTATAAATTGGTCGGCTCCAAAAGTTTATTCTACAGGAAGTAATCCTGTTACAAAAAAAATATCCCAGGGACTTGCGTTAAAAAATGAGAGTAGAATTTATTATTCATACAGAGATCATAAAACAAAATTGCAGCATTTAATATCATCAAGAGAAATTCACGATTTCGGATTTCCCATTCAACTCAATGGTTATGATTACAGGGTTTGTCTTGATTTCAATGAGATATATGATTTTGACGAACGATGGGAAAAGTTATTTCACCATCTTGGCGGAATAGGAGTTTATTCACTTGAACAGGAAATGAAAGAGATCCGGCTTTATCCTTTGCATGAATCTATTATTGATTTGCTGAATCCTGAATTAATTAATGAAGTAAAATCACAATTTATTCCTGGAAAGAAATCTAAAAAGAAATTTGAACCCGGGTTAAAAAAACAGTTGGGAGAAAAGCTTGATAATATTCTGAATCATCTGAACGAGGTTCATAGTGTTTTTGGCAAGAATAAAATTAAAGATGAAATAATCAGGGACATTGAATCAGTATTCCCGTTGAGCAATCTGCTTAATGAAATCAGTAGTAAGAAAGCGAAAGATTATAAACAGGTTGGCAATTTCCTGATCTTTAATGAAGACTATACTAATAAAAACAAGTGGGCTGCATTTTTATCTCTTCTCATTTTTAATAAGATATTTAATTCAAATGGGAAAGAAAATCTTTTCGATGACCTGATAATCGGAAAAGCTCTGAATATTGCTTTTAATAAATTATCACCGAATGAGCTTGAAACCGGGAACGACATCTTGCTTATTAAAATACTAACGGCAAAAGATAAAGCTGCTCTCTGGGATAAATCAACTAAAGTTCCTGATAAGGAATCAAAGGGGATTAAGAAAAAACAATTACTAAGTGAAAAAGAATTCATATATCAATTGATCAGCGGAGATGATGCAAAATGGTATGCTGGTTTAAATGAATATAACGGGATTAAGTATTTCAATAAGGAAAGATTTGAAAATCTTATTAAATGGGTTTTTTCTTTAAAAATTTTAATTGAAATTAAAACCAATAAGCAATCAAATGAATCAGAAGCACTTATTAAAAATATTCTTAAGGATTATAAATTTTTTAACGGGATTCAAAAAGCGTCTGATAAATCAGGCTATAAATTGGAAGAGTTGTTATCTAAATTCGATAAACTAAAAGTAAAAAAAGTTATAAAACCAAAAAAAGAAACGATAAAAAAAGTATCATCTAAAAAAACAGTTAAAAATAAAAAATGAGGATAAGGTGCGGCAGATTAAATTACGTATTACCCTTTTATTTTTTTTATTCCTGACAAACTCATTTGCTCAATACCAGCTAACAGATGCTTTCCCAGGTCTTTCAGGGTTTAGCAGCCCGGTTGATTTTCAAAATGCCGGAGATTGCACTAACCGTATTTTTGTTGTTGAACAGGCAGGTATTATAAGAGTATTTGGAAATAACCCAGTTGTTACATCAACAAAAACTTTTTTGAATATAACCGATAGAGTAACAAGCGGCAGTGAACTCGGTTTGCTCGGTTTGGCATTTCATTCTGATTATGAAAATAATGGTTACTTCTATGTTAATTACACAGCGCCAAGTCCCCTAAGATCTGTAATATCAAGATTCTCGGTAAGTGCAACAAATCCTGATTCTGCCGATAAGAACACAGAGTTGGTTCTCTTCACGCAAAGCCAGCCGTTTGCAAATCATAATGGAGGACAGCTAAGATTTGGACCAGATGGCTATCTTTATATTGCACTTGGCGATGGTGGTTCAGGTGGTGATCCAAATAATAATGGACAAAGCTTAACTACTCTGCTCGGAAAAATTTCAAGGATTGATGTTGATAATCCTGAACTTGGGCTGAATTATGGAATACCAGCAGACAATCCTTTTAAAGATAATACAGCAGGTTACAGGGAAGAGATTTATGCTTATGGTTTAAGAAATCCATGGCGGTTTAGTTTTGATTTTGTTACCGGTTGGCTTTGGTGTGGAGATGTGGGACAAGGAAGCTGGGAAGAAATTGATATAATTGAAAACGGGAAAAATTATGGCTGGAGATGCTATGAAGGAAATAATACTTATAATACATCAGGGTGTTCAGGTTCTTCCAATTATACTTTTCCTATTTGGGTATATTCACATAGCCCGGAATGTTCGATAACAGGTGGATTTGTATATAGAGGTCCTAATCAACCCGGACTTGTTGGGAAATATGTTTATGCAGATTATTGTTCTGATAAAATTTGGGCACTTACATATGATGGAATTAATCCTGCAACAAATCAACTACTTTTAACAACTTCAGGGTCTCCTGTTTCTTTTGGAACAGATGAAGCTAATGAACTTTACATTTGCACTTTTGGCAGCGGAAGAATTTATAAATTTGTTCCTACAGCAGCTATCACCGCACCGAGAAATCTATCGGCTATGGTAACATCACCGGGAGTTATAGAACTTAATTGGATAGATAATTCAAATAATGAAGATGGGTTCAGCATTGAAAGAAAAGATGGCGATGGGAATTTTTCTGAAATAGCAACGGTAACAAATGTTAATACATATGTAGATGTAGTTACGGAGGTAACTGATTATAAATACCGTGTATCGGCATACAATTCAACCAGCACTTCCGGGTACAGCAATGAAGCATGTATTTCTGCTGCAATCGTCCCTGTTGAACTGAGTCTCCTCACAATCGAGATAAGCAAGGATGAATCATCTGTCATACTGAAATGGGAAACAGCATCCGAAAAAAATAACTTCGGTTTTGAAATTGAAAGAAACATTCATTCCTCCTATGGTGGAAATGAAGGGAGCTTTGTTACGATAGGATTTGTAAAAGGCAACGGCACAACGACAGCAAATTCATTTTACCAGTACAAAGATGATTTTAGTAATTATGGTTATAATGGTACTTTAATGTACAGACTAAAACAGGTTGATCTTGACGGTACAACCAGTTACTCAGGAACTGTTGCTGTTGATCTTAATGTCCTGAGAAAAGGATACTATATTCGGCGAAATTATCCTAACCCTTTTAACCCTTCTACTAATATCGGGTTTAATATACCTGAAGAAAGTAAAATCAAAGTCGAAATAATAAATTCACTTGGAGAAGTTATTTCAGAATTAGTAAACGAAGTAAGGCAAACCGGTTTTTATAATGAAACCTGGAATGCAAATAATTTTTCTTCCGGAGTTTATTATGTAAGGATGAGCGCTGAGTCGCTTGTTTCTGATAAGAGTTATTACCAAACGGTTAAAATGATTTATTTGAAATAAAAATTTTTATCGTAGCACAGATTACTAAATCTGTGCTTTGTCCTTTAGCCATATAGCAAATTATCTTAATATTCTGTTACTTAATACTTCTTGAATATTTCTTCGCCCATCAAGAACTGAATGAACATATATCTTTTCTTTTTTAATTTCGTATATAATCCGGTATGGCTTATAGTGTATCTCTAAGTATCTTTTTATACCGGTAGTTCTTAATTCTTCCGGAATATGTCCTCTCCGCGGGAATTTTTCAAGCTTATAGCAGGTTTCTTCAATTTTATTGAGGAGTTCGTTTGCAATTTCTAACGAATCATTTATTGAAACATAAAAGAAGATTTCTCTCATATCTTCTTTAGCCTGAGGATCAATTATAACTTTATATTTCATTACTATTTTTGATTAAGCTTCTTACGAAGTTCACTAAAAGTCTCTTTGATTCCTTTTGCATTTGAATTTTCTTCATTAGTCATTGCCAATAGTTTTAACATTGAAAGAGTTTCCTGTGTTTTCTCATATAATTTTATGTCTTG
>CAYNUV010000104.1:0-8433 GCA_964400245.1 uncultured Ignavibacteriaceae bacterium | reverse complement strand
ATGCACAAACGTTTGCTCTTAACATAATCTTTAAATTTATCTTTGTCAATAACTAGTCACCGCAAAAATAAAGTAAACCAAAATATGTTTGAGCAAAGGTAGTTTAGGTTCTTAAATGAAGATAAAAATTTTCGGAGGCAAATTTTTTTTAGTGTGGAAAAATCAAAACACTATGCCCTTGATCTTGCTCTTATTCCATTTCCCTTCTTTATTCTTTATTCTTTATTCTTTCCATTTTTTTCCTTAATCTTAGCCATTGTTTTATTCATTTATCCCGATTGGATTTAGCCTTGGGGCAAATAAACACAACTTTAACAAATTCAGCTATTAGAGATAATCGCTCCCGTGGCAATATTGGCGATTTTCTAAAGGAAAAGATAAGAGATAATTCTAAACTATCTTTCGTTTCTGCCTACTTCACAATCTATGCTTATGATAAGTTAAAAGATAAGCTCGATAATATTGGATCCCTCGATTTCCTTTTTGGTGAGCCTAAATGGATTAATAGTCTCGACCCGGAGAAAAACAAACCCAAATCCTTCGGCATAGAAGATAATAATCTTGAACTTATTGAACGTCTTGAACAAAAAATTGTTGCCAAAGAATGTGCAGATTGGATAAGAGAAAAGGTTAATATCAAATCCATCCGTAATTTCGATTTCCTTCACGGCAAGATGTACCATATAGACAATAATGGCATTGATGATGCTATTATCGGCAGCTCTAATTTTACAGTTCGTGGTCTGGGACTTAATGAACAATCCAATATCGAACTTAATCTTGAAGTTAATGATAAGAGAGATAGAGAAGATTTAAAAAAATGGTTTTATGAAATCTGGGACAATAATGAAATAGTTGAAGATGTTAAACAAAAAGTTCTTGACTATCTTGAACAACTCTATGTAGATACCACTCCGGAATTTTTATACTTCAAAACTCTCTTTCATATTTTTGAACAATATCTTGAAGAAGAAGATAGAAAAACAAAAATTGATGAAAAGATTCGTGTTATTGATAGCCTTATCTGGCAGACCCTTTTTGAATTTCAGAAAGATGGTGCAAAGGGAGCGATAAATAAATTGTTTTCGCATAACGGCTGCATACTTGCCGATAGTGTTGGTCTTGGTAAAACATATACTGCTCTTGCTGTTATTAAATATTTTGAGCTTCTTAATTACCGGGTATTGGTTCTTTGTCCAAAGCGTTTAAGTGAAAACTGGACTCTCTACCAAGCAGTTAATAATGACCAGTTAAATCCTTTCTTAAAAGATAAATTCCAATACACAGTTCTTGCCCATACTGATTTAAGCAGGGATGGCGGTTATGCAGGGAATATTAATCTTGATTCATTTAACTGGAACAATTATGATTTAGTTGTTATTGATGAATCACATAATTTCAGGAATAATACTCCGAGTAAAGAAGATGAAGAAGGGAATTTCAGAAAGAGCCGCTATCAGCGTTTAATGGAAGATGTAATTAAATCCGGTGTTCAGACAAAAGTTTTACTACTCTCTGCTACTCCTGTTAATAACCAATTAAAGGACTTGAGAAATCAGGTTAGTCTTATTACTTCTGGTGATCTAACAGCATTCACTGATTCCCTGGATATAAAGAATTATGGTGAGATGTTCAGAGTAGCTCAGTTAAATTTTACATACTGGGCTAGGTCTGAGAAAAGAGATGTCCGCGATCTTCTTAATTCTCTCGACTCAGCTTTCTTTAAATTGCTTGATGCACTAACTATCGCACGCTCAAGAAAACACATTAAACGTTATTATGATTTAAAAGAAATTGGGCATTTTCCTGAAAGAGCTAAACCTAAACCAATCTATCCGGCAATAGATTTAAATGATTTATTTATGTCTTATGATAAGTTGAACGATGAAATTTCTCAATATCAACTGTCTTTATTTAATCCAACAAAATATTTAAAAGAAGAATTTGAGGATAAATATGAAGGAAAAGTCAAAGCGTTTAGGCAGGAAGATCGTGAGTATTTTTTAATTGGGATGATGAAAATAAACTTTATGAAACGTCTTGAAAGCTCAGTTCATTCTTTTGCTATTTCCCTCGAAAGAACTGTAAATAAAATTGGAGACCTTGAGAATAAATTAAATGAGTATAAGAAAAAGCATAAGGATGCTGAATTAGATTTTGACGAAACAAAAATTGATGATCCGGATGATGAAGAATTGCAGGAAGCTAATCAGGTAGGTAAGAAAATAAAATTTAATCTTGCTCATTTAGAAATAGATAATTGGTTAAAAGACCTTGCAAAAGATAAAAAGCAGCTTCATAGACTTTATTTATCCGCAAAAGATGTTACACCTAAACGTGATGCTAAACTTGCTGATCTTAAGAAGCTTATCAAAGAAAAAATCTCAAATCCCTCTGTTAACTTAGATGGTAAGCCTAATAAAAAAGTATTAATCTTTACCGCATTCGCCGATACTGCAGCTTATCTTTATCAAAATCTTTATAAGTGGGTTCATAATGAACTTCATACTCATATTGCTCTTGTAACCGGCGGCTCTTCTCCAAATGAAACTACTCTCGGTGAAAAGAAATTCCAAAACATCTTAACTAATTTTTCTCCCTTATCTAAAAACCGTTCTCAGCTTAAAGGTTTTCCACAGGATAAAGAAATAGATATTCTTATTGCAACAGATTGTATTTCCGAAGGGCAAAACCTGCAGGACTGTGATTATCTTATTAATTATGACATACATTGGAATCCTGTCCGCATCATTCAGCGATTTGGCCGTATTGATAGAATTGGCAGCAGAAATAAAAATATTTATATGGTAAACTTCTGGACCTACCAAAGACCTCGATAATTATATCCGGCTTAAGAACCGTGTTGAAGCAAGAATGGCTTTGGTAGATTTAACAGCCACCGCAGAAGAGAATATTTTAAATGAAGATGAGCTTAAAGATTTAATTGATAAGGACCTTAAATACCGTGATAAACAATTATTAAGATTAAAAGATGAAATACTTGATCTTGAAGATTTGGATGATAATATCTCTTTAACCGAATTTTCCCTTGATGATTTTAGAATGGAACTCTTACGTTACATTGAAAAGAATAAAGAAAAATTAGAAAATGCTCCCTTTGGTCTTTACGCTGTTGTTCCGCCATCTTCTGAATATCTAACTATTAAACCCCGGAGTAATTTTTTGTCTCAAGCAAAAAGGAAGCTTCTCTGATAATGAGAAAGTTAATCCTGTACAGCCTTATTATTTAGTTTATTTACAGAACGATGGAGAAATAAGATATACTTTTGTGCAGACAAAGCAGATACTGGAAATATACCAGCATCTTTGTATTGGTAAAGAATCTGTTTATGAAGAACTCTGCAATCTCTTTAATTCTGAAACAGATCAGGGCAGGGATATGAAAGTTTATAATGAGCTGTTAAAAAAATCAATTCACACTATCTCAGCAACATTTAAAAAACGTATGGCTGCAAATCTTCAAAATAACAGAAGCGGATTATTACTTCCCCAATCCCAGCAGCCGAATTATGAAAAAGATTTTGAATTAGTTACCTGGCTGATTATTAAATAATGGTTTAATGTTTAATGGCGATACGTAAAATAATTGTTAAAAATATTGAAATTCAGCTATTTAGAAACCAAAGCGAAGAATATATTTCCTTATCTGATATTGCTAAATCTAAAGATGCCGAAAGAACAGACTATATTATTCAAAATTGGATACGCAATAGGAATACAATAGAATTTATAGGTCTTTGGGAAACTCTGCACAATCCTAATTTTAATTCCATCGAATTCGATGGGTTTAGAAATCAATCCGGGCTTAATAGCTTTTCCCTATCTCCTTCAAAATGGATTGAAAAAACCAAATCTATTGGGATTATTTCTAAATCCGGCAGATATGGAGGCACATTTGCTCATCAAGATATTGCTTTTGAATTTGCTTCCTGGATCAGTGCTGAATTTAAAATCTATCTTCTCAAAGAATTTCAACGCCTAAAATCAGAAGAGTCTAAAACAAAATCTCTCGAATGGAATCTTCAGCGAACACTTGCGAAAGTAAATTATAGAATACACACTGATGCAATTAAAGAAAATCTGATTCCTGAAAAAGTAACTAAACAGCAAATTAACTTTATTTACGCAAGCGAGGCTGATCTTTTAAATGTAGCTTTATTCGGAATGTCTGCTAAAGAATGGCGGGATGAAAATCCTGGTAAGCAGGCAAATATCCGTGATTATGCAACTCTTGAACAGCTTGTGGTTTTATCTAACATGGAAAGTATCAACTCTGTTTTGATTAACAACGGCATAAATCAAAGTGATAGATTAGTTCAGCTTAATAACATTGCAATCACTCAAATGAAATCGCTGCTTGCTCATTTACAAATTAAAAAACTAAAATAATTCTGATGATTTTTAAATCCAATGCCTGAAACTTTAACTACTGTAGATATAAAAAATAAAATTTCTCAAAGCATCAAAAGTTTTAATAACAAAAGCTTATATGATTCAAGCAAAGCTTTATTAAATTCACTTGGTTATACAAGTAATAAAACCTTGCGGCTTTCGCCAAACAACTTCGCCGGTTTTTCAAAAATATTTGATTTTACAAAAAATAATTTCAATTCAAACAAAGCAATTGTTGAGGAATGGAAGGAAGTAGAGATAATTTTTCAGATAAGCAGTGAGGATTTAACAGACCAGAATAATTTATTTAACATTAGCAAAGTTGATGATAAAATAATTGAATCCTATCTCTTTATTGCTGTTGAATTAAAAAAAGAAAGTTACAGCCGCACTGCACTTGCCCAAATTACAAGAGAAATAAATAAGCTTACCTCAATGCCTTCAATGCTTATTTTCCATTACAATAATTTTGTAACTCTTTCTCTTATTGACCGACGGCTGCACAAGAGAGATGAATCTAAAGATGTTTTAAGAAAAGTCACTCTTATCAAAGACATTCAAATCCCCTCTCCTTTACAAGAGCCTGTCCCGAATTATCGGGAAGAGGGTAAGGGTGAGGTCAAAGAAATTCATCGTGCTCACATAGAAATTCTTTACGATCTCTCTTTAGATAGAATAAAACAGCAGCACAAAGTTTCAAGCTTTATTGAATTACACGAGGCTTGGCGTAAAATACTTGATACAAAAGAACTAAATAAAAAATTCTTCCGCGAGCTTGCCATCTGGTATTTCTGGGCAATTGATAAAACGGTTTGGCCTGATGATGATGAACAGCTTGGAAAAAAGGATGTTCGTAATGCAACAAATGTTATCCGTTTAATTACACGCCTTATTTTTATCTGGTTCTTAAAAGAAAAAAATCTTGTTAATGAAAAGCTGTTTAATGAGAGAGAATTAAAATCTATTCTGAATTATAATGACCTTAACAAAAGCACTTACTATAAAGCTGTTCTTCAAAATCTTTTCTTTGCTACTTTGAATACACCTTTGGATAAGAGAACTTTCCGCACTAAAAAAAATTTTAAAGGTTATTTAAACAAAGACCGGGGTAATCCTTTTGTATTCAGATATGAAGATTATTTCAAAACAGATTTTGCACAGCTTTATGAAGGCATCCCTTTTCTTAACGGTGGATTGTTTGACTGCCTTGATTATAAAAATGATAAAGACAAGATGATTCACATTGATGGATTTTCTGAAGAAAAAAATAACCCCCTTAAAGTGCCTGATAAATTATTCTTTACTGAATCTGAAAACATTGATCTTAGTGAAATTTATAATGATAAGCGTAAAAAAGATATTGAAGTCCGCGGCTTAATTAATATCCTTAATTCTTACAAGTTTACCATTGCAGAAAATACTCCCATTGAAGAAGAAATAGCGTTAGACCCTGAATTATTAGGACGCGTATTTGAAAACCTTTTAGCTTATTACAATCCTGAAACACAAACTACTGCTCGCAAGCAGACTGGTTCTTTTTATACTCCCCGTGAAATTGTTAATTATATGGTTGATGAATCTCTCATTGCATATCTTAAAACTAAAATGCTTGAGGAATCTTTTGGCTTTATTAAAATCGGTTCTGAACAAATGGATGCTTTTGGTAATAAAGCACGTAAGGGACAATTAAAAATTGAAGAGGAAGTGAGCCCAAACCGGTGGATTGGCAAAGAAGAGGAACTTGAAAAAGAATTAAGAAATTTAATCTCTTATACTGAAGCCGATTCTAAGTTTAATGCCGAAGAAAAGAAAGCTTTAATAAATGCAATTGATAATATAAAAGTTCTCGATCCTGCCTGTGGTTCCGGCGCTTTTCCGATGGGTATTTTACACAAGCTGGTTCATATACTTCACAAGCTTGATCCGAATAACCAGATGTGGAAACAAAAGCAGTTGGAATTTGCAAGCCAGATACAGGAACCTTCG
This sequence comes from uncultured Ignavibacteriaceae bacterium, assembly GCA_964400245.1. GTDB lineage: Bacteria > Bacteroidota > Ignavibacteria > Ignavibacteriales > Ignavibacteriaceae > RBG-16-34-14. Next base: position 2,034 of record CAYNUV010000104.1, on the reverse strand, counting down.
GCAAGACAATCCTCATTAAAACATATTGAGGAAGTGTTTGATCCTTCCAACAATTTTGCTGACTACGGTCAGAAAACTTTTTCTTATCCGCAATTGTATTTACGGTGTTGATATACAACCGATTGCAATACAAATAGCTAAGCTTAGATTTTTTATCTCTCTGCTTATTGACCAGTCTTTTGATGTAAAGAAAGCAAACAAAAACATTGACCCGCTTCCAAACCTTGAAACTAAATTTGTTGCTTCAAATACTCTAATTGGTTTGCAGAAGTCTTTCTCTACAGGAAATTTATTTGATAAGAACTATGACAAGATAATGGAATTAAAATCCTGTTTTGCTGAAATTAGAAAACAATACTTTGACGTAAATCTTCCCCAGGAAAAAAAGAAGCTTCACGAAGAATATCTAAAGACAAGAGATGAATTAATTTCAATACTTAAAAAAGATAAAGGTTATGCAGTAGATGCACCTTTGCTTGTAAAATTTGATCCATATAATCCTTTAAATGTTTCTCCTTTTTTTGATTCTGAATGGATGTTTGGATTTATTGGATTTGATGTGGTGATTGGGAATCCGCCATATGTTGAGCACAAAAAACTTAAAGGGATTAGTCAAGGACTTCGTTCAAATTATGAAACATATTCTGGAACTGCAGATTTGTATGTTTACTTTTATGAAAATGGGATTAGGAATCTAAGACAAAATGGTACATTGGTTTTTATAACTTCAAATAAATTTATTAAAACAAGCTATGGCGAAAACCTTCGAAAATATTTCACTTTGTTTAGAATAAATGAAATTATTGATTTTACTGATGTTCACGTTTTTGAAGCATTAGTTGCAAGCTGCGTTTTTTCAATTTCAAAAGATCATTTGCAGTCGCATAAAATAAAAATTGCTTTTGCTAACGATTCGCTTCTCGATTTCTCGAATGTTACATCTTTTGTTGAACAAAATAAATTCTACTTAAGCCAAGATAGATTGAATGAAAATATTTGGCAATTGGATAATGAAACCAAGCTTTCATTAAAAGAGAAAATCGAAAGTGGCTCATCAACAATGGATGAAACTAAATCCATAAATATATTCAGAGGCGTAACAACTGGTTATAATCCCGCCTTTATTATTAATGTTGAAAAACGAAATGAATTAATTCAAGAGGACAAAACAAATAAAGCTATTATAAAACCGCTTCTTCAAGGAAGAAATATTCGCAAATGGGTTTATAACAAGACTTCTGATTATTTAATATTTACACGCAAAGGAATTGATATCAAAGAATTTCCTTCAATTAAAAAATATCTTAGCAAGTATAAAAAGCAACTTGAACCTGGTGTTGGTCGAAAGCCGGGCAATTATAATTGGTATGAGATACAAGATAACACTGCTTACTATCCCGAATTTGAAAAAGAAAAAATAATTTGGGGACTGACTTCAGATAAATGGACTTTCGCCTATGATAATGAAAATAATTATTTACCAAGTAATGGTTACATTTTAAGCTCTCATAAAATTCCTATAAAGTATCTGCTTTGTTTAATGAATAGTCGCTTAATGGAATTTTATTTTGGTTACATCGGAATATTGACTGCTGGAGGGGCATTTACATTAAAACAAGAAACGGTGAGTGAATTTCCTATTAAAATTTCTGATGAAACAATACAAGTTTTATTTAGCACATTAGTAGATTTTATTTTACATCTGAAAAAAGATAACAAAGATTCCTCTTTCTTCGAAAACTTAATAGACTCAATGGTTTACGAACTCTACTTCCCGGAAGAAATAAAAGCGGCAGACTGCGAAGTATTAAAACACCTAACTAATCTCCTGGACTTAAAAGAAGATTGGGATGATAATGAAAAACTAAAAGCAATAGAAAAAGTTTACAAAGAACTCTCAGCACCCAGCCACCCTGTAAGCATAGCAATGCAAAAAATGCAGGAAGTAGAAGAAGTTAGGATAATTGAGGGAAGGGGATAAAGTGGGCCCAGATGGACTTGAACCACCGACCCGCTGATTATGAGTCAGCTGCT
>CAYNUV010000103.1:0-8466 GCA_964400245.1 uncultured Ignavibacteriaceae bacterium | reverse complement strand
ATCCGTATGCGGAATACCTGTTATACTATGGAATATATTCTTATGAAGAGAAAAAAGATTTAAAGGTGCTGACGAAAGAAGACCCGGTTAAATTTGCATTTAGTAAGTTTAAAGCGATGCTGCCTATCCATCAATGGCTTATAAAGAATATTTGAGCCCACACTAATCTATTCACCCGATCATAACAAATACATAATATTATTAAGTTAGTACCATAAGAAATTCAATGTGAATTATGAATACCGAAAAAAGCAAACTGTTATTTCAGGAAGCAAAAAAATATATACCAGGTGGAGTTAATTCCCCTGTGCGGGCTTTTAATTCTGTTGGCGGTGATCCTCTCTTTATAAAAAGAGGAGAGGGTTCAAGAATCTATGATGTTGACGGAAATGAATTCATAGATTACATAGGGAGCTGGGGACCTCATATTTTTGGTCATAATCCTTCATTCATTAAAGAAGCTTTGCTTAATGCTGTTGAAAACGGAACCAGCTTTGGTGCACCAACAGAGCTTGAAGTTAAAATGGCAAAGCTTATTACAGAACTCGTTCCTTCTGTAGAAATGATAAGAATGGTTAACAGCGGCACAGAAGCAACAATGAGCGCTGTGCGTGCAGCAAGAGCTTTCACCAGTAAAGAAAAAATTATAAAGTTTGAAGGATGTTATCATGGACATGCAGATTTCTTTTTAATTAAAGCAGGATCAGGTGCTCTTACACTTGGAGTTCCAACAAGCCCTGGTGTTACTAAAGGAAATGCAGCAGATACTTTAATTGCAGACTTCAATAACATTGAATCTGTAAAGCAACTTATTAAAGCCAACAAGAATGAAATTGCTGCAATTATTATTGAAGCAATAGTTGGCAATATGGGAGTAGTAAAAGCCGATGATAAGTTTATTAAAGAATTAAGAACTATATGCGATGAAGAAAAAATAGTTTTAATAATTGATGAAGTGATGACAGGGTTCAGGGTTGCAAAAAGAGGAGCGCAGGAAGTTTTAAATATTAAAGCAGATCTAAGCACATTCGGAAAAATAATCGGTGGCGGGCTTCCTGTTGGTGCATTTGGCGGGAAAAAAGAAATTATGGAAATGGTCGCACCTTCTGGTCCTGTTTACCAGGCTGGAACATTAAGCGGAAATCCATTAGCAATGTCTGCCGGTTATGCTGCGTTAAGCTACATAAAAGATCACCCGGAGATTTATAATCAGCTTGAAGAAAAGTCTGCTTATCTTGAAAAAGGATTTAAAGAGAATTTAAAAAAGTTAAACAAGCATTTTTCTCTTAACAGAGTTGGCTCAATGCTTACTCTTTTCTTTACGGAAGATGAAGTGACAGATTTTAACTCGGCTGTTAAATCTGATACTAAACTTTTCGGGCAATATTTTCATGAAATGCTAAAAAGAGGGATCTATCTTCCGCCGGCACAGTTTGAAGCTTTCTTTGTATCAACTGTTCATACAATTGCAGATTTAGATAAAACAATAAAAGCAAACAAGGAAGCGCTTGAACAAATTATTTAGTTTATTTTATCCCTCCATGACATGTAGGATTAATCATATATCACGGAGTTAGGAAGCTCACGTCTGCTATTATTATAATGAAGATCATATTTACTATTCTGTGAGTATAAAGTCTTTTATTTAGATTATAGAATTATTTTAATTCCTTGTATAATTATATCTTTAATTCTAATTTCACAATTAATAAGAAATAAAGGGATTAAGAATGCAGGTTTTACCAAGTGTAAATGATTTTTTAGAATCTATATCTAAGCTCCCGCGGATGATCAGCTAATGATTTCCGAAATAGTACGAAAAAGAGTACTAGAAGAAAAAAGAAAGGAATTGGCTGAGTCCGTTAAAGAAAGCAGGAAAGAATATCTTTCTGACAAAACTAAAAGCGGATCGGTTGAAGATTTTTTAAAAGATATAGATAACTAATGGTTACTCTTAACTGGTCTTCATCTTACAAAAAAACATTTAAGAAAAAGATTAAAACTGATCCTGCTGCAAAAGATAAAATTTTGAAAACTATGGGGTTGATTCAACAGGATCCGTTCTCTCCTAAATTAAAAGACTCATAAATTAAAAGGAATTTTAGATGGCGCCTGGGCTTGTTCTGTTGATTATGACTTGCGAATAATTTTTGATTTTGTAAAAAATCCTGGTTCAAATAAAACTGAAATCTTATTAATAAATATTGGAACACATGAGGAAGTATATTAAATAAAATAAAACCAATATTTTCACGAAATGTTGAAAAGAGGAATATATCTTCCTCCCGCTCAGTTTGAAGCTTTCTTTATTTCAACTGCGCATACCAAAGATGACCTGGATAATACAATAAGAGCGAATTATGAATCATTAAAGGAAATTTTTAGCTGACCTTTTGTTTGTTTTTATACTAAAATAAGCTTAAGAATTTATTGATAATTATCGCTGTTACGCTTAATTTACTTCCGTTCAAAAAAAATAAAAAATATAATCCAATTTAAGTGAGCTTATTTGAAAGTTTTTTCGCATCTACTTCAAAGAGATTCGGTATTTAAACCCAATAATTAAAATTTTACTTAAATAATAACTAAACGGAGCGTTATATGAAAAAATCTCTTACCTCTCTTTATTTTCTCCTGATCATTGTCTTTTCAAGCGCAAGCTTTGCTCAATCTGTTTCAATAGGTCCACGACTAACTGGAAACCTTAATATTTATAACCAAAAGGGCCTTACAGGTACCTTTAATGGGATTGGAATTGGTATAGGAGGAACTGTAGATGTTTCTTTTAGCCAAACTATCGGTATGCTCGTTAACTTAACAGTTTTTGATATGAAGAACTTCTCTAACTCACAAACAAATAATAATGTTACCACAGAAAATTCTCTATCTTTATCCTATGTGACTTTAGACGCACTGTTTAAAGCTGAATTCAGTGGCTTCTATCTGGTTGGTGGGCCTTCTATAGGAATTAAAATTAATTCAAGTGGCGAAGTAACTCAGATAACAGCAGGACAAAATCCTGTAGTTCAAGCACAAAATTTAGATACTAAATCCATTAGATTTGATCTTGCTTTTGGAACAGGGTACAATTTTAAATTATCTCCAGATATGGCCCTCGGTGCGGATTTCATGGCTTATATTCCTATAACTGATACTTACAACTTTCCAGGTCTAAGCAATAGTATTTTTTCTCTGAAGCTTGGTGCTTCTTTGAAGTTTAAGTTATAATTAAGGAGGATTTATGAAAAAAATATTAGTTGTTTTTCTCCCTTTACTATTTATTCTAATTAATGGATGTGATAATGAGGGCGGAACAGGTGCAAATCCGTTTGGTGGTGGTGGAACCGGTACGGGTAATGTTACGTGGACTATCGGCCAGAGACAGGGGGATCAGGGAGGAATTATGTTTACTGCTAAACCAAGTGTTGCCGTTACAGTAACACTGGTTACGGTAAGTCTGCCAGCACAGCCTTTTACCGATGATGTGCAGGGAAACGGTCAAACTGTATTTCAGCCAGGTCAATTTTATGATATAGACGAATATACGGGTGTAACATCTGGTCAACAATGGACCTTGAGATTTCAGGGTAAAATAGGAAGCGCTACTGGAACTGCATATGATGTAACTTCAAATTATCCGGTTCCTTAAAAATTAAATCCTGTTTTTATTCTGAGGCTGCTTAATGCAGCCTCTTTTTATTTTAAAGCTAATCTTTGACTTGTTATTAACACCTCTCTTTTAGTATTATTCAAATCAATATTCCTTATAACAGCTTTTTTATTCAATGAAAGTAACAAGAAAAAACATAATTGATTCACTAATAATAATTTTAATCTTTGGTTTAACAGGATTATCAACTGTTTATATTTCTTCTGTCATTACAGGAAGTTTTGGGCTGGAAAAATGGAGTCTCTCTTATGTACTCATTTACATTTTTTTGATATTTCCTACTTATCATCTTCTTTTACTTTCCTACGCATTTATATTCGGTAAGTTCGATTTCTTTTGGGGAAGAGTGAAAAAGCTCATAAGTAAAATTTCTTCCTGGATATCTTGAATATTAATATTTACAAACATTCTCCGCAATATTATCTTCCTTATATCTTAGTAAGATAAATCTTATTTTTCTGCTATGTTGTTTCTAAATACAAGAAATATTTTTTATGTGCATTTTCTTATCTTTTATTTAAGTGTTGTAAGCTATGCACAACAAGCTTTTAATATTTCTGAAATTGAAAAAGAAAGTTATGTTTCAACTTTCAAATTGAAAGAAACAAGCTATCCCGGAGATCCTTTATTCGATGTAACATATTACAAGCTGAACTTAACTATATCTTATTCTCCAAATTATTTAACGGGACAAGTTACGGTTTTAGCTAAGGCTGTTGTTGATAACCTGGAATCCGTATTCTTCGATCTTTCCGACAATTTAATTGTTGATTCTGTTGTTTCAGAAAATTCTTCCCCTTCATTTGAACACTCTGAAAATAAATTAATTGTCTCCTTAAATAAATCATATACTGTTAATGAGAATATTACATTAACTATATTTTACCGGGGAACTCCGGTAGCTACCGGTCTTATGAGTTTTGTTTTCGATTCACATAATGGTCAGCCTTCTATATGGACTTTAAGCGAACCTTACGGTGCAAGTGATTGGTGGCCCTGTAAAGATACTCCTGCAGATAAAACCGATTCGGCAGATATTTGGATAACCTGCCGTAATGATCTTATTGCTGTTTCAAATGGAACTCTTGTTGACGAAGTAGATAACCGAGATGGAACAAAAACTTACAAATGGAAAAACCGTTACCCGGTTGCCAATTATCTTATTTCACTTGCTATATCAAATTATGAAGTACAAAAAGATTACTTCAGATATTCCGAAACAGACTCTATGCTTGTTATTCATTATATCTATCCTGAAAATATAAATGAGCTTAAACCGCAGCTTAATAAAACTATTCCAATGCTTTCATTGTTTACGGATTTGTTTGGCGAATATCCTTTTATAAAAGAGAAGTATGGGCATGCTCAATTCGGCCGCGGCGGAATGGAACATCAGACAATTTCATCAATGGGGATTTTTACAGATGGTGTAATTTCTCATGAGCTTGCACACCAATGGTTTGGAGACAAGGTAACTTGCAGAAACTGGGAAAACATCTGGCTTAATGAAGGGTTCGCAACCTTTTGTGAAGGATTGTACTGGGAATTTTTAGGAACGGATGATGATTTTAATTCATGGCGAAGTTATAACATGAACAGATCAAAGAATGCATCAGGAAGTATTTATGTTCAGGACATTTCTTCAATAAGCCAGATATTTAATGGCGAACGAAGCTATTCAAAAGGAAGCATCGTTCTTCATATGTTAAGAGGAATTGTAGGTGATTCCGTCTTCTTTAATATTCTTAAAAATTATTTGAATGATTCATCATTAGCTTACAGCACTGCAATTACAGAAGACTTCCAAAGAGTTGTAGAAGAAACAAGCGCTATGAGCTTAGATTATTTTTTCACTCAATGGATTTACGGTGAGAATTATCCAAAATATTTTTTGAAATGGGACTGTCAAAAAGTAACCTCGGATGAGTATGAAATTAAAATTAATCTTGAGCAAAGTTTAAACACATATCCTATATTTTTTACAATGCCGATAAAGATAAAATTATCGACATCAGCGGGAGATACTCTTATAGCTCTTTTTAACAATGCGCAGAAACAAGAATTTGTTTTCAGAATTAATGGAGAGCCGGAACAATTTACTTTTGATCCTGATAATTATATTCTTAAAGATGTAATCTTTTCAGATCCGCCATCTTTGCTTCCCAAATTTAATCTTGTGCAGAATTATCCTAATCCATTTAATGCAGGAACAAAAATAGAGTATGAAATTCCGACCTTTAGCAAAGTTACTCTGAAAGTATTTAATACCCTGGGTGAGGAAGTCGCTCTTTTAATTGACGACAATCTTCCCGCCGGGGATTACGAAACATCTTTCAATCCTGTTAATTTGCCCAGCGGTATTTACTTCTATACACTTAATACTGGCAATAGAATAACAACAAAGAAAATGGTTCTGCTCAAATAAATTTTTATTCCAAATAATTTTATGCTTAATGATTTTCTGAAAAAATTAGAAGAATTAAATACACCTTTCCCAGTTTAGTTTGATTGAATCTTAACCAAAATACTGCCTGTCCATCTCTGGCAGAATTGAGATTAAAACAAAATTTATTTATGTTAAAAATAAGGAACAAGAATGGGTTCGCTCGTGATAATAACTCTCTTCTCACAAAATATGTGACAAAGCAAATTATTCCTAAAAGGGTAACATATATGAAACAAAAAAAACATCCCGTTCCATCATCATTACAGGATCAATTACAGATGCTATTTGGTTGGAGTACAAAAATTGGCAGATCAAAATATCTCACTGACTCACAATTTAAGCAAACTGCTATGCGGGTTCTTCGTGAGCTGGAAAAATATCTTTCTGCAAACGTTCATAGTGATTTCTCTCATCCAGAAGAACTTCGGCTCGCGTTAAAATCAGCTCAAGGAAATGACAATCCTGAATATTGGTGGCCACGTGTTTTTGAAGGTCTTGTTCGGTTGTCTCTTCTTTTAATGGGAGATTTGCCAAGTCACGAGCAACATACTGGGGGTCGTCCATCTAAAGATTATTATAGTTTGAAACGTCATCGTTCGGTTTGTTGGACACAAACTAATTTACAACACATAAGAATGCTTTATACTGCTGAGTATAAGTTGAGCAAAAAAATTTGGCGTTTTCAAAAAGAGTTTGCAGAAAGCTCAGATTCAGATAATATAGATCTGATTACTTGGCTCCGTAAGAATTATCCACTAGACTATGCTAAAGTTTATTAATTGGTGTTTAATTTAGGTAATACTTTTGTATTTGCTTTGCACCACCATTTATAAGAATTACTCCTGAATAGGTTCATCTTCTTCCGGCAACACCTTCGCAATATCCGCAATGCTATCATTGTCTTTCAGTCTTTATTACTCTTACGCCTTGTGTGTTTCTTCCCATTACGCGAATATCTTTAACGCTTTACCTTAGCGCCATTCCCAGTGATGTGATAATGAACCAAAGAGCATTACTAAGTTTATCCAATTATTGACTCTATAAATCAAGTAGTTTATTTTATTAACTGGTAGGTTTAAGTATTAAATCATTTATAAATAATTTAAGGAGGTTCTCCATGAAAGCTAAAGTTGTATTCTCTTTTCTTTTTGTTGCTCTATTAATGTGTGGAAAACCTGTTCTCGCCCAGGATGCTGCTAAAGTTGCGCCCGATAAAGTTAAAGCTCTTCTTGATAATGATAAAGTAAGAGTTCTTGAGTTTACGGTTAAGCCGGGTGAAAAGACAGGGATGCATTCCCATCCAGAATATATTCTATATATGTTAAGTGATGGAACAATGAAGACTACGCTCCCTGATGGCAAAACTTCTGAATTGATTACCAAAACCGGCGACATCCGCTGGAATGAAGCAGTAACTCACGAGAATGAAAACGTTGGAAAAACAGAAATTCACGCTTTAGTCATAGAATTAAAAACACCGACGAAGAAATAATTTCTGCCCTATTAAATTTTATACGGCAATCCTTGTAGAGTAATGACCGTCAGCCGGAAGAGTCGGAGAGGAGTTTTTATTCTTCTGTCGGCTCTTCTTCCTCCGGCAATACCTTTGCAATATCCGCAATCGTATCATCATCTTTAAGTCTTATTACTCTTACACCTTGCGTGTTTCTTCCCATTACACGGAGATCTTTAACGCTTTGTCTTATTACCATTCCCTGTGATGTAATTATAACAAGTTCATCACCGTCAACAACTTCCATCAGCGCTATCATCTTACCGACTTTATCTGTTGTCTTAACAGTAATAACTCCTTTACCGCCACGGTGTGTAATGCGGTAATCATTAATATCGGAACGCTTTCCATAACCTTTTTCAGTAACGACAAGAATTGTATCGTTTCTTTTTATTACAAGTAGCCCAACTACCTTATCGCCTTTTCCTAATCTTACACCCCTAACACCGGTAGCGGTCCTTCCCATATTTCTTACATCTTTTTCATGGAACCTGATTGCAAAACCATTTCTTGTTCCAAGCACAAGATCACTGCTGCCGTCAGTCATCTTAACTTCAATCAGCCTGTCGTCTGTATTAAGGCTAATAGCATTTATACCGCCTTTTCGCACGTTACCGTAAGCAGAGAGAACTGTTTTTTTAATAGTACCTTTCTCTGTAGCCATAACGAGATACTGGTTCTCTGTAAATTCCTTAACTGCAACAAATGCAGTTATGTTTTCATCCTTCTCCTTCTGAAGAAGATTTATTATTGATCTTCCTCTCGCTGCACGTCCTGGTTCAGGAATTTCATGAACTTTAAGCCAATAGCATTTTCCCTGATCTGTAAAGAAAAGAA
>CAYNUV010000102.1:0-8507 GCA_964400245.1 uncultured Ignavibacteriaceae bacterium | reverse complement strand
TATTCAATACCTTAACCTTTTCACAGAATGTAATAATAAAAAGTTTAAGAGCTTACACAACAGGTGATGAAACTTCTTTCCCTGTCATTTATTATTCTCATGAAGGGGGTAATAATATAACAATCGAGTTTGATGTTGAATCTGAATTCATACCAAACCTTAATATTGTTTTCCGTTATTGCGATAAGGATTGGAACCCGACAAATAATTTATTCCTTATAAACCAGGGCAAGAACACAGCATATTTTCTTAATCTTGTTACACTTCCTAATACTGTTGAAGAAGCAAAGTACAGGTTTAAAGGAAATTTTCCTGCCGATTTTAATGATGTTGAATTTCCTTTCTCAGGCAAGTGGATGTTCTTTATTACTGAGTCGAATGATACTTCAATTGTGTATGCAACCGGAAAGTTTTATGTAGTTATCGAAGAGATTGCATTGAATACAACAATCAAACGTGAGCAGCTTGAAGATAAAGTTTACTTCCCGGCAGACCTTGCAAAAATATTTAACATCACTTCTGCTTTTAATCTTCCCGATGAATTATTCCCGGCTTTTGTTGATCATCTGGAAATAGTTGAAAACAGAAAAATATCTTATCCTGTTAAGATTGACAGAAGTTTCAATACGAACACCCGCCAGTTCTATTGGGATGGGAATAAAAATTTTTCATTCACAGCAAGAGATATTTCTCCCGGAAATGAATACCGCCAGGTTGATTTGAGAAACATAAGCATTTTCAACTCAAAGAATTTAAAAGCCCAGGTTGATGGAATAGAATATTCCCGTTTCTTTAAAGAAGGAAAGAAAGATTTAAATGGCGGTTCCGTTCTTACAAATTACAAAGATGATTTTGCAAATTATCTTAATGTTGAGTTTTCAATAAGACCTCCGGATGAGATTATGGGAAATATATTTCTTACCGGTGCTTTTAATAACTGGCAGCTTCTCCCTGAATATGAAATGACAAATAATAGCGGTCTTTACACAAAAACTATTGTGTTAAAGAGGGGAGTATATGATTACCAGTATGTCTTTGCCGATTTTATGAACGGCACAATAAAAAATGAAAACTGGCTCGTTCTTGAGGGAAATAGCTGGGAGACTTCAAATGTTTATCATGTATTTTTGTATTATAAAGATCCGAACTATGGTGGCTACGATAAAATAATCGGTTATTCAAAAATTATCAGTCGGTAAAATGGAAAAAATAAAAGTTGGAGTTATTGGAACAGGACATCTCGGTAAACTGCATGTAAAAATGTTTAAAGGGATTGAGAATTGTGAACTTGTCGGGATTTATGATTCCAACCCGTTAACTGTGGAATCAATTACAAATGAATTTAAAATTAATTCCTTTCCAAATGAAAAAGCGCTTTTAAAATCTGTTGAAGCAGTTTCAATTGCAGTAACAACTACGGCTCATTATGAAGTTGCAAAGAGATGCCTTGAAAATGGTATTCATATTCTTGTTGAAAAACCGATAACATCTACAATTGAAGAAGCTGAAGAGCTTGTTAAATTAGCTGCCGGTAAAAAATTAAATCTCCAGGTTGGGCATATTGAAAGATTCAATCCTGCACTTGTCTCGCTCGAAAAGTATATTGCAAATCCTGTGTTTATACAAAGTGATCGGCTGGCGCAATTTAATCCCCGCGGGACTGACGTTGCAGTTGTTCTTGATCTTATGATACATGACATTGATATTATTCTTAGTTTCATAAAGAGTGATGTAAAAAGAATTGATGCAAATGGTGTGGCTGTAGTTTCGGATAATATTGATATTGCTAATGCAAGAATACAATTTGAGAATGGTGCAGTTGCAAATGTTACAGCAAGCCGTATATCTCAAAAGAAAATGCGGAAGATGAGAATTTTTCAGAAGGATCACTATATTGCGCTCGATTTTGATGCAGGAGTATCGGAAGTTTATCGCCTGACATCTTCAGATGAGAATGTGATTTCAGGAATATCTTTTGCAGAAATTGGTGTTGGAGATAAAAAGAAAAAATTGATTTATGAACAACCTCAGGTTAAAGAAATAAATGCTCTTGAGTATGAACTTCAGTTGTTTATTAATTCTGTATTGAACAAAACCCGTCCGATAGTTTCAGGTGAAGATGGTTTGCAGGCGCTAAAAGTTGCTGATGAGATAATTAAAAAAATTGAGGAATCGAGGCTAAATTAAAGTGTATTAGGATAAATTGTAAATGAGATTATAAATGATTCAATCAAATCAGAATTCAATAGCCCCGACATTTATGTTGGGGACAAAACGGAATAAAACTATTCCGGCTTTAGCCAAAATAATTTTTATAATATGGCTGAAGCCGATTTTTTTTAGCTTTATTGTACCACGATCTAAAGGTCGTGGCTATGTTCTCTCTTTAAGAAGAACAGCTTTAATGTTAGTAATCTTTTTTTTATTAACAAATTCCGGCTGCAGTGTTTATGAAACATTTGTAAACATATCAAGATTAAAATTCAAACTTGGGAATGTTAATGGTTTCACTTTAAGCGGAGTTGATCTTACAAATAAAAAAAAGATCGGGGATTTTTCACCAGTAGAATTACTCAGGATCTCTTCTGATTTTGCTTCGGGGAAACTTCCGGTTTCTTTTGTATTAAATGTTGAAGCGAATAATCCAAATGATGGTAAAGGTGGTTATCCTAAAACAAATGCAACACTAAAAAGTTTTCCCTGGAGATTGGCTATTGATGATAAAGAAACTATTTCGGGAAATATAGGTTCTCCTGTGTCTGTTCCGGGAACCGGTGAGGCAACTGTTATCCCTTTAACAATGGGGCTGGACCTGATGCAATTCTTCAGGGACAAAGGATATGAATCAATATTAAACCTTGCATTAAACATTGGCGGGTATTCAGGAAGTACATCTAAACTGACACTATTTGCCAAACCAACGGTATCAACATCAATCGGGAATATTACTTACCCGGAAGAAATAAAAATAGTGGATTTTCAATATTCAAATTAAATAACAATTATTCAGTAATCTTCGTCTTATAAGAAAATGGCAGATAAAATAAAATATGCTCTTGGTGTGGATTTAGGAGGCACAAGTGTTAAGCTTGGAATTGTTTCCAACAAAGGAAAAATAGTTACAAAGCTTGCCCTTCCTTCAAATGCTGAGAAAGGTCACCTTGAAGTAATTAAACAAATTAAACTTGGGATCAATCAGATTCTTTCTCAACAAAAAATAAAAATTAAAGGAATCGGTATCGGGGCTCCCGGAACTGTTTCAATCAAAAAAGGAACTGTTGAAAATCCGCCTAATCTGCCAGGCTGGAATAAAGTTAATCTCGGCAAAATAATTCAGAATGAATTTAAGCTGAAAACTTTTGTAGAAAATGATGCAAATGCTGCCGCTATTGGTGAAATGATTTTCGGTGCAGGGAAAAATCATAACTCTTTTGTAATGATAACCCTTGGAACCGGCGTTGGCGGGGGGGTTATAATCAATAAAAAAATCTACAGGGGAGAATTTGGTGCAGCAGGAGAAATTGGGCATATGTCCATTGATTTTAACGGGCCGCAATGCAACTGTGGTTCTGTCGGCTGTGTTGAAACCTATGTTGGTAACAATTATTTAAAGCACAGGATAATTAAGCAGCTTGAAAATAATCCCGGTACAAAAATTCTTGAGCTTGTTAATAATGAAATTGAAATGATTACTCCAATAGTAGTGCAGGAAGCACTTGTAATGAATGATGTATTTGCACGAATGATTGTAAACGATATGGGATTGCAGATTGGCGCTGCCCTGGCTTCGGTAAGTAATTTGCTTGATGTAAGCACTTTTATTATTGGCGGTGGGGTTTCCGGTTTTGGTGAACCTTTGTTTAATAAAATTCGTGAAACAATTACTGCAAGAGTTTTAACTCCATTAAAGAAAAGAGTAAAAGTTCTCCCGGCAAGACTTAAGAATGATGCTGGTATAAAAGGCTCATCGGCTTTGGTTTTTTATAAATCGTGAGTAACTGTTGCATTATGATTATCTTTTATATATGCGATTTTTTTTCTATGCTCTTTTTATAACCATCTTCTCTGTTAACTCCTTTTCACAGGAGACCGGTACTTTAATTTCCCGCGATACCACTTTAGTTCCTTTTTTTCAGGATTCTCTTTTAGTCCAGGATACAATTGCTAAAAAATCTTATGACGTTGATACCGTAATTTATACAACCGCTTCAGATTCACTTATATTCTTTGTTAAGAATAAAAAGATGAACATATATGGCGATGCTTCAATTCAATATAGAGAGACTGATCTTAAAAGCGCTAATATTTACGTTGATTTTAAAACCAACAATATTGAAGCTGAGGGTATTCCTTCAGATTCTCTGCCGCAAAAATATAAAGGCACACCGGTTTTGAAAGAAGGTGCAGATTCTTATGAAGGATTCAGGATGAAATATAATTTTAAAACCAGGCAAGGATTTATTTCTTCTGCAGGAACTGAAAGTGATGGTGCGAGATATACCGGTGCAAAAATCAAAAAGGTAGATGAAGAAACTTATTTTATTGAAGATGGAATTTATACAACTTGCGAGATTGATACGCCGCATTATCATTTCTTTTCTTCTGAAATGAAAGTCATTCACAAAGATCAGATAGTTGCCAAATGGATATGGCTTAACTTTGGCGGAGTTCCTTTCCCGATTCCAATTCCTTTTGCAGTTTTCCCGATTGAATCAGGAAGGCGTTCTGGAATTATTCCGCCTGTGTTTGGAGATGATGGAACCTATGGAAGATATTTTTCCCGCTTTGGTTACTTCTGGGCAATTAGTGATTACATGGATTTGAATGTAACTGCGGATTATTACACCCGCGGCAGTTATAATCTTAATTCACGTTTCAGGTATTCGCAGCGTTATGAATTTTCAGGAAACCTTGAAGGGAATTATAAAAACTTTAAATCGGGTGAAGCAACAGATCTTGACAGAAGTGAAAGCAGGGACTGGTTTATAAGATGGAATCATAATCAATCTATAACTCCTACATTACGATTTGATGCAAACCTGCAGTTTGTATCTGGTGTTAATTACTCAAGAAATACTATTTATGATTTAAATGAAAGACTCACCAGAGTTATAGAATCGAGTGCTTCCCTTTCAAAAACCTGGGATGAATCGGGCAATAGCATGAATATAAGTTATAGAAGAAGCCAGAATCTTGATGCAAATACAATTTCAGAAATACTACCAAGCGCATCATTTAATATGTCGCAAAAATATCCTTTCAGAAGTAAAACAAGCAGCAGTAATTATGAATGGTATGAGATGATAGGATATAATTATTCAGGAAATTTTCAGAACAACAGGAATAAAACTGATGATGGACTTAAGATAAGAGGTGGTATTCAGCATAATATAAGAACAAGCGCTTCTCCTAAAATTGGATTTTTCAGTATAACCCCTTCAATTAGTTATACAGAAAAATGGTATAATAAAAGAATTGAAAAGCAATTCGCAGGTTTAGATACAACAGGGGATGAAATTATAGTAAATGATGATGTAAAGGAAATAAATTTTGTAAGAACTTTTAACACGGGCGTTAGTGCATCCACAAAATTTTACGGTATCTTTCAGCCCAATATGCTTGGAATAGCTGCGATCAGGCATACAGTAAATCCATCTATCAGTTATAATTTTACACCGGATTTTTCAAAATCATTTTGGGGATATTATGGAACGTATATCAATTCAAAAGGTCAGGAAGTTAAATACAATAAATTCGGAGAAGAAGTTTTCGGCGGACCTTCTCAGGGAGAATCACAAAGCATTTCTTTCCGTGTTTCAAATATTTTTGAAATGAAAACCAATGTTGATCCAACCGATACAACTTCTAAAGAAAATAAAATCCAGCTACTTAATCTCGATGCATCTCTCAGTTATAACTTTGCAGCAGATAGCGTCAGGTTTTCTCCCTTAGCAGTTGGCTTCAGAACACAGGTTGGAAACTGGTTCAACTTTAATGGTAATTCGAGCTTCACATTATATGAAACAAATTCCGCAGGGAGTAATATTGATAAATTTCTTATTGAGCAGGGAAGAGGATTATTCAGGATGACGAATTTAAGTTTTTCAGTTTCAACAAGTTTATCCGGAGAAAAACTTAAATCATCAGAAACCAAAGATCAATCATCAGAATATGATCAGGATGAATTTCAATTAGGAAGTTCTGAAGGAACTTATAAAGGAATTTATAATAACGAAGATCCTGATTTCACAATTCCCTGGGATATTACACTTAATTATAATTACTTCCTTGATAAAAGAGTTCCGACAAATATTATTACAAACTCAAATATAAGCAGTTCACTTAATTTTAATCTTACGCCAAACTGGAAATTTTCTTTCAGCGGCAGTTATGATTTTAACAATAAAGAATTTGCAGCACCTCAGATTAGGATATCCAGAGATTTACATTGCTGGCTTTTAAATTTTACATGGAATCCAATCGGTACTTACAGAGGATACAGCTTAGAAGTAAGAGTTAAAGCCCCTCAGCTTCAGGATCTTAAAGTTACAAAGAGAGACCGCTTCTATAGCGGGTACTGATATGAAACATTATATCATTGATGGGAATAATTTAATTGGTAAGGTGAGAAAATTATCGGAGCTGCAGAATAAAGATAAACAGGGTGCAAGAGAACAACTTGCTTATCTTTTGCAAAATTTTTTTTCCGGTAAAAAGGTGAAGAAGACTTTACACTTTGATGGATATGAAAACATTAAAATAAATCTACAGGGTGGAAAAATTATTTATTCGGAATCAAGAACTGCTGATGAAAAAATCAAAGACCAGGTATCTTCTTTTAAAAGCCGAAATAATATTGTTGTTGTTTCATCGGACAACGGGATTAGAGATTTTGCAAAAGTATGCGGATGTTCCGTGATGACAAGTGAAGAATTTTATAAATCCATATCATCTAAAAATCAAACCGATGATGAAGAAAAAAGAATTAATGAAATAAATAATGTGGAAGAATTCAAAAGGTTGTTTGATATTAATAATGATTAAGTGATTTCTATACAAATTCCCACTGTTTTAGTTGTTTACAGTTATTATTTATTGGAAACAGTTGACTTCCGTTCAGCAAAGGTGATTATTTTTAAATAATAATATTTAATAAATTGAAAAAATTGTTATTTTATACTACTTCAAATTAAGATAGAAAATCCTGGTGAAAACTAACATCATTCTTTTAGTAATATTTTTGTCATTTACACTTCTTGCTTATTCCGGTCTTTTCGAGACTCCTGTAGAAAGAATAGGCGGTACTCTTTTAAATGGTGATGGTTGTGTCTGCCATAGCTTATATGAAGATACATCTGTTAAAGTATGGGTTGAAGGCCCTGAATCGTTATACGTTGGACAGACAGCCGTTTACAAGATGTTTCTTACAGGAGGTCCTGCTGAAGCCGGCGGATATAATGTTGCAGGAAGATTTGGTTTAATGGGAGCTATTGATTCTTTATCAGTCTGGGATTACAGGGCGCCAAACGAATTAACACAAGCTTTTCCTCTTCTGTTTCCAACCCCACAGGATACAATTTTCTGGACTTTCGAATACACAGCATCAGATTCTTCTGAGGTTGATACAATTTACTCCACAGGTTTGAGCATTGTATTTGACGGCGTTCCCGATTCACTTGACCGATGGGGTTATGGACCTAATTTACCTTTAGTAATAATTAATGAAGCAACACCTGTTGAGCTTACTTCTTTTAGCGTTGAATTGAATAAAGAAGCTGCAATTCTTAAATGGACAACTGCTACTGAACTGAATAATAAAGGATTTGAAATTCAAAAGAATAATAATGGTAAATGGGAAAGTATTGGTTTTGTTGAAGGGAAGGGAACTGCTACAGAAAGAAATGATTATAATTTTGTTGATAGGAATTTGAAAAACGGGATCTCATTTTATCGCTTAAAACAAATTGATTATGATGGGAAGTTTCAATACTCCGGTATTGAAGAATTAAATGTTAACAATATTTTATTTGATTTTGATTTAAGTCAGAATTATCCAAATCCGTTTAATCCAACAACTACAGTAAAATTCACAATTTCCAACGTAGAGACGAGGCATGCCTCGTCTCTACAACAAGTAGTATTAAAGATTTATGATGTGCTTGGAAAAGAAGTCGCAACTCTTGTTAATGAAGAAAAGTCGGCAGGGAATTATGAAATTGAGTTCAATGCTTCCCAATTGTCCAGCGGAATTTATTTTTATAAAATTGAAGTTGGTAACGGACAAGTTTTTACTCAGACAAAGAAAATGTTATTGCTAAAATAAAGTGGGAGGAATAAGTAAGCATCAAGATATTTACTAATTTTCATTCAACTTAAACCTGATCCTTAACACGTCATTATTATAATCTGTAGAGATAATTTTAAATATGCCAATCTCTTTTGTATGAGAAATATGCACACCGCTGCATGGACAAACATCATAATCACCAATCTTTATTATTCTTATA
>CAYNUV010000101.1:0-8547 GCA_964400245.1 uncultured Ignavibacteriaceae bacterium | reverse complement strand
CTGAAAAGGAAAAAAAGAAACAACCCTCTAAATGGTTTTTCCTTTTATTGATATTAATCCCTATTCTGTTTTTTGCTTTACTTGAAACATCTTTAAGAATTTTTAATTATGGTATTGACAACGAACAATGGACTGAGGCAACTCAAGGGAAATTAATGCTAAATCCTGAAGTAGCCAGGAGATATTTTTATAGTGTAGAAAGAATTCCGTATTCCATCCAGGATGTATTTGACGAAAAGAAAAAACCAAATGCCTACAGAATTTTTGTGTTGGGTGAAAGCAGTGCTGCCGGTTATCCTTTTTCTCCCCTTGGAGCTTTTTCCCGTTATTTACGGGATAGATTGGAGCTTTTATATCCTTCAGTAAAAATTGAAGTGGTAAATATTGGTCTAACGGCTATTAATAGTTTTACACAACGTAATTTATTTCCGGGGGTGCTCGAACAGAATCCCGATCTTGTTCTGATTTATACAGGACATAACGAATATTACGGTGCTCTTGGTGTTGGTTCAATGGAATCTCTCGGTACTTCCAGGGAAATGGTGAATTTTATTCTATATCTTAATCGTTTTAAAACCATCGAACTTTTAAGAAATGTGATCCAGGGAATCTGGAAATTATTTTCTTCTGAAGGAGAAGGTCTGAGCGGAACATTAATGTCTCGCATGGCAAGGGATCAATATATCAGTCTTAATTCTGAATCCTATAATGATGGTATCTCGCAGTTCGAAGGAAATATGCGGGATATAATTAAAATGGCAAAAGAAAAAAATGTACCTGTTATTCTATCTACTTTAACTTCCAACCTTAAAGATCAGTCTCCTTTTGTTTCTATGGAATCAGAGAAAATACCTAAAGCTGATTTGATTTATTCCCGGGCAAAAGAAGAATTTAATTCAGGAAATTATGTAAAAGCAGATTCATTATTCAGATTGGCAAAAGATCTCGATGGCCTTCGTTTCAGGGCACCAGAAAAAATTAACGAGGTAATCAAATCACTTGGCGAGGATTTTAACCTTCCCATTGTTGATGCTGATTCTGCATTTGCTTCTATAAGTCCTGAAGAAATTACAGGGAATAATTTAATGACAGATCATCTTCATCCTACTCTGCATGGTTATCAATTTCTTGGTAGAATATTTTTTGATAAAATGAAACAGGCAAATTATCTCCCGTCATCTGAACCAAAAAATTTATCTGACTTGGAACAGGATAGTATAACAACTGCAAATTTTCATTTTACGGAATTCGATTCGGTAGTTAGTGATTTTAGGATAAAAATATTAAAGAACGATTGGCCTTTTATTGATAAGGGAAATAAGCTTCGTAATTCAGCTATACTTCAACTTAAAAATCTATTTGATTCACTTGCAGCACAGGTTCTGGATGATAAAATAACCTGGGAAGAAGCTCATAGAAAAATAGCAGGTTATTATTTGGGAAGAAAAGATATAAATTCATTTCTCAAGGAAATGGATGCGCTTATCTCTCAATATCCTGTAGTTGTTGAATATTATGATTACGTAGCAAATGTTTTATTGCCTGTTAAAGATTATAACAGGGCTTATAAATATTTGGAACTGGGTTACCAAATTAAACCGAGGGCATTTACTACAAAATGGTTGGGTACTATTAATCTTTACAACAACAAATTGGATGTTGCGGAAAAATATTTCAAAGAAAGCCTTACTTATGATAATAAGGATGCCCAGGTCTATTACAATCTTGCGGGAGTTTATGTGAAGAAAAACAATTACAAACAGGCCTTAGAGACGGTAAGCAAAGCTTTATCACTGCAATCAAATTATCCTGAAGCTTCTAACCTGCAAAGACAACTTCAAAATGTATTGGGTAGAATGAATTAATTTTACTTAAATAAAAAAGCCGGTTATATCTCCCCGCTATAGCGGGACAGGCAAACCGGCTTTCAACAATAGCTTGAATTTAAATTACTTCATCAGAATCATCTTCTTAGTAGCAATATAATTATTAGCTGTAATTGTATAGAAGTAAATTCCGCTGCTGTAATTGCCGGCATTGAAATCAACTTCATAAGTTCCATTCTTCAATTCGCTATTTAATAAAGTTGCTATTTCCTCTCCTAAAAGATTGTAAACTTTTAAAGTAACCAATCCCTGTTCAGGAATACTGAACCTTATCATTGTTGCAGGATTGAACGGATTCGGGTAGTTTTGTTCAAGTGAGTATATATTAGGAATACCCGGAATTTCCTTAACAGAAGAAACCGGACCTTCTTCTTCAGGTTTTTCTCCGTTTGTCCAAATATCCTGAGGCATTGTCCATGGGCTGTCAAATGTTCTTGGCCCTCCACTTTGTCCTACAAATCTTACACGGCATTCCTGTTGGGTTCCATCTTCCAATTGAAGACCAGTTGGAATCGTATAAGCATAATTATATAAAAATCCATTAAAATTAGGACCATCTATTACGAGTGTACCTTCGTATATCATATCTGTATTATCATCTGTCATGATATAAGTTCTTGGATATTCACCTGGCCATGGTATATTATTAACTGCATAATAGAATGACTGCCTTGGTATCCAGTAAACTGTATCCGTTCCGGCAACAAATCCTTGACTAACAGCGGGTGTCATATCAACACTAAATGTAGCTTCAACAGTTATGCCTGTAGGTATTACCCAATCTGTATGAATGTTTTCGAAGTAGGCAGTTGGAGCCACTTGAGATGGATCTCCTTCAAAAATTATCGGACGGTTACGGTCTGATGTAATGCTTGGTCCAATTACTACTTCCCAGCCTGTGTTTGCGTAAGGAGTGCTGCCTGGTCCGTTCTTAATAAAAAATTTATAAGGAAGCGTGTCATTTAGAATGTACTGTACAAGAGGAATTTGCAAGAACCAAATATTCGGATCACCTGTTTGATTCAAAAGTGATCGTGCCGGGTCAGAATCACCCCAGCCGTTAAAAACTCCTCGTATTTGAACTGAATCAACGTCGGGATTGAATACACCAAGTTCCTGCGCAACACTCATATCTACTACAAAGGTAATATTTCCATCACCTGTTGTAACATTTGGATCAGTATTTTCCCAAAACTTTGTTACAACATTATTACCGTCAACTACACCATAAATTCTATTGTTATCATTTCCAAAAACATCATCACCTGCAGGAGTTTCCCAGGTTCCTGAACCTGCAGCACCAGTACTGAAGATAAATTTGTAAATTGCTAAATCTCCGGATGTGAATGTATTTACATCAACAGTGTAGATCGAATCATTATCGGCATCCAGCATTTCAAGAGCTCCACCTCCCCAACCAGTAAAGTTACCAGCAACATAAACATGATCAGTTGAAGGATGAAAAGCACCTCTTGCAGGAAGGTTCATATCTACATTAAAAGTAACCGTGGATAAAACTCCTGTATAAGGTGTGTATTCATTAAAGAAAGAAGGATCAACTGTCATATCAGAAGCACCGACTACAACTGATCTATCACCATGTGTTTCATCTTTTCCATCCCACCCTAAACCTATGTTAAATTTATAACCATATGTGGTACTGGGAGCCATTGCTATTGTGATGGTATAGATACTATCGTTATCGGCATCGGTCATAACCTTTTCAGTATTTGCCGGTGGTTCATTTAACCAGTTATTAAAAGCACCCGGACAAGTAACCACATCTGATGCTGGGTTAAAATAACCGGTAGCAATTCGAATACGCATATCTACCTGAAATGTGACATTGACTGTTTGGGCTTCTAAAGAGATTCCTGTTAAAAGCATCAAACAGAAAAGTAAAAATACTTTTTTCATAATTATACCTTTATTTTTTGTTGTTAATTAATAAGTTATTTAAGTCTTTACTAATATAAAATGCTATAATTTAAAACTTGAATGATACAGCAAAACTGTGAATGTAACTTAAGAATTCGAACTCCTGGTAACTGTAATCAACTCCAACAGCAAAGACACCTAAAAGATAATATAATCCAACACCCAGAGTTAAGCCTTCCTGGTTATCATCCAAAAGTAAGCCCTTATAGCCACCACGTAAAGAAATCAGGTTATCAAGAAGTGATAGCTCTCCACCAACATTTATGTATTCAGAATTATCATTTGGATGAGTTGCATCAACTGCTAATGTTAATCTATGTTCATTTAAGAAATCAATATCTTTTGAAAGACCGATTTGCAGTTTCAGGGGTAATTCAAATTTATCTGTTTTATAGTAAGCATCAACAGTTCTATTGTTCCCTTCTCTTGTAGGATCAGCATCATATCTTATTAACAGATCCTCACCTGCCATTTGAAGTTTTGAACCATAATTTGTTATAATGCTTGAGAATTTAATTCCCAAAAACGGAGTTTTAAATATTGTTCCAACATCAAAGCCAATTCCATTAGCTGAAGAATTAAATATTCCTTCGGTTATATATTTTATAGTAATACCGGCGGCAAAACTTTCAGTAATGTTCCTGGCATAAGATAGCCCGAAGGCATAACTTGCAGCAGAGAACCGTTCTCCTGTTCCGTCAGGAAAATATTCAGTTGTTACATCCATATCACCATAATCGAGTGTTGTTACACTTACCCCAAAATTTCCAAGTTCACCGGCTGGCAGGACTAAAGCAAAATAATTCAAATTAATATCCAAATCTTTATAAAGACTAGTATATGTAAACATTGCTTCAAAATTGGTTAATGCTGCTGCCCCGGCAGGATTCCAATAGAGTGAAGATGCGTCGTTTGCAATTGAAGTAAACGCTCCACCCATTGCATTAGCACGGGGCCCTATTCCCACACTTAAAAATTTTGCCGCTGTTGTTCCGGTTTTTGTAACCTGGCTAAATGCTGTTGGTTGCAGCAAAGCGAATAAAAGAAAAATAATAAGTAAAAACTTTTTCATATACTGTAAATCTCCTTAAATATTTCATCCCAAATTGTGTTCAATCATTTTATTATTGCAAATTTACCAGCTGTTGTACCTATTCCAGGCGCATCTATATGATAGATATAAACACCATAAGAAGCTGAAAGATTATCTTTTGTTAACAGATCCCATTCAGCAGATCCATCAAGTATATTACTCTCATGTTCTATTTCTTCTACCAGCTCACCATTAACAGTAAAAATTCTGATTGTGCATTTATTTGGTAAATGTGTAAAATGAATTGAGCGTGGACCACGACCACTGGTATACGGATTCTTCGGTTCCCATATTGCATTTGCAAGGTATGGATTAGGAACTACTTTTATTTTGTCAAGATCAATTTTTGCCTGATCGATATTTGTAAAACCTTTTTTAGCAGTAAATCTAAATACATCGGCTGAAAGGAATGGTTTGAATACGGAAATTATTGCCGTATCTCCTGGTTGTGGTATTGTATGAACAAAACCTGAATCTGCTCTGGCAAGGAAGAACCACCAGGTAGGAACAGTATCATTATTATCATTGGGTTCCAGGAATACAATTTTATCCTGAGAAGAACCTCCATTTGATGAGAACCAACCATTTGGTTCCGGACCTGAATGATCATATTCCAGAAAACCAAATTCAATGAATTGTTCAGAGCTTATATTATAAACCTTAAAATTAACGGGAACTGATGGGAATACCCGAGGAAATAGATCTCGGTATAGAAATTCCACTGATGTTCCAAAGTCAGCTTCACCAAATATTATCAAATAATCATTTGGCCTTTGCTCACCTCGTGAACCTTCAAAGTCTACATATTTCTGAAGAACAAAAGGTGTTATAGCAGGATTGCTCCAGTTGGAGTTACCCTCATCTAATGCAACTCTGCTCTCATTTAATAAAGTTAATTTAAAACCATCGATTATAGACCCTTCAACATCAGCACCCCATTCGGTACCTTTGTCAATTAAAATTACATTTGCAGTAGAATCAGTTAAAGTAAAGTTCTTTGTGGTTAATGTATCTGTCGCACCTTCTTTTATTGTATCTTCAAAAGTTATATAATAAACATGCCCTTCTTTAATTTCATTTGGATCAACAATCTCATAAAAAACTTTACTTGTTGTATAACCCTGAGTCAATTCAATGGTACCTAAAGTCGGAGAAACATATCCGGCAGATGGTGCTTCAGGAGTAATTTGAACTACATTTTTACCTATAGTTTTAACCGTACCATCAGGTTTTAGTGAAATACTTATGTCACATTCCGATGGTGTTATACCACCAAAAGGATAACCAAAATCATAAGAAGTAATAGCATAATAATATATAAATCCGTTTAGAACAGATGAATCAACCCAGGAATGCTCTAATCCTGTATCATTTCCTAACTGAAAATGAACACCTTCAAATCCAACAGAATCATCCCCGACTATTCCGTCCTCAAGATCAAATTGTGCAACTGGTAAAAGAAAAGTAGGAGTTCCTTGTGCATTTGTTACTACCTTAGCATCTAAAAAAGCAGGATCTGACGCTCTATAAATTCTATATCCTTCAAAGTCATTTCCATTGCCGCCAATATTTGCAATATACCTGTCAAATGTATTTTCAGCTTCAGCATCCCAGTACAATGTCACTCTGTTATCTCCAGGTATGGCTGTTAGTTTTGGAGTAATAGGTGAATTAGCAAACTGATAATCATTATTATAAGTCTCCTGGGCACGAACTTTTTTGTCTAAAACAGCTTGCTTTCTAATTTGACCATCAAGATCCTGAGCAGGTCCATTCGCTAATATAATTGCCATAGAAATTGGTTCTGTTTGACCAGGCTGAAGCGGGAACAATCCTGAAGAAACAAACAAGTTATAGTCACCTTCTTCAATAAGAGCAGGGTCAAAAAAGTTACCCGGAACCATAAAATTAGACCAAACAAAATTATCAGTATACTGGTCAATCCATTCAGATGATGGTCTGTAAAAAGAACCTGTAATTCCTATCTGATCAGTTTCTGCAACATCGGTAACATCAATACCTGGTTCTCCCGGCAAACCAAAACGTGCACCCGAAGTAGGTTTGCCGTCATTTTCGCCAGGGTCACCTGTGTCGCCTAATCCGTCTAAACCAACATCATCAGTTGCCGGATTCCAGTCACCATCATCATCTATTCCGTTGTTCCTTGCTTCATCAATCATCTCATCAATGCCTTCATCCATATACTCATCAACGGCTCCATTATCATCATTGTCAATTCCATCCGCATATTTTTTCCCAAGGTCTTCCACCTTAACATCATATAAAATGATGTTTGTGTCCGAGATGACTTTATATCTAAAATAAGGTGCATCATTAGCAGCAGCATTAATTATTTCCTGAGTTATAACAGGACTGCTTTCTTCTCCATCATCATCATTGTCAATAAAATCTTTAAATGCTCTTCCAATATCATCACTCTCAACCATTATAAGATGAACAGCACCATTTTGAACTGGAGGCCATCTTTTCCATGTATCGCCTGCCGATTGATTCACCATTTCTGATGTAACTAAAGGACTTCCATCTTCCGCATTAAGGTTCTGATCTATTCTATCTGCATAGCTTACACCAACCTGATCACCAAATACAATATGAGTTGCGTTTTCATCAATTAAACCATTACCATTGTTATCAATACCATCAGATCGTCGTGGATCATTTAAATCTATAGCGGCATCGCTTTCTCCTAAAAGCATTTCCTCCGTAATTTTTGGGCCCCCCGCTTCGCCATCTCCATCATTATCAATTCTATCAATTGCATTCCCAGGTGTTTCAAGGAATGCGCCGGCTACTATTCCCACCGGATCTGAACCAAATGCAGGATCAGGAGAACGATTATCGGCATTCCTTGACCATGCAATATCATTTGTAAGATCAAACTCAGATAAATTTCCTTGCCCTTCCCCACCTACGAAATCAGCCCACAAAACAGTAACACCAACTTTGTTCAACGGTTTTGTTCCGTCATTTTTTATTTTAAATAAAATAAATAATGCATCCTGCACGAGTATTTGTGACCAAGCCATCAGTCTTGCATCAAGGATAAGTCCTAATCCTTTTCTTGTTAAATCTGTTGTGTCAGGGAAATAGTAAGGATATCTATCATAATTATTGTCAGCCGCACGAAAAAACATTTCCTGATCAGCATTAAAAATATCTTTTCCAAAATAACCATTCCAGGCACCTGGCCAGCCAGGATCTTCAGGATCGGCAGATTTATCAGGCCAGGAATCAGGCCAGGTAGTGGGATCATTACTTGTAGCAAATCCATCCGGATTTTGCTCATTGTAGTACCCAGGTATAGGCTCAAAATTCCAGGTCTGCCCTTCGGGTGACTGTAAGTAATGACACCTGGAAACAATTTGTTGTATATCTCCATTATCATCTACTACTTCAGCACCTACTACTATTCCTGCTACTGCAAGATATACACGCCCCGTATTTTTAGGCCATTCATAAGGTGTTTGTTCAGTTATAGGAACTGAACCTTCTCTGCCGGTCATACCATAATTAAAAACGGTAGTTCTTATCTGGTTACCTTCCATCTGCGCTTTTCTTCTATACCTGGCATCGCCTCTTTCTTTGCTTGGAATATATTGTCCATATACA
>CAYNUV010000100.1:0-8570 GCA_964400245.1 uncultured Ignavibacteriaceae bacterium | reverse complement strand
CAATAGTAACAGTGTCGGCTTTTGCACAACCAACTTCATCTACCTGGGTTCCAGCGGGAGTACTTGGGCATTCATCTTTATAATCCGGAACACCATCTCCATCAGAATCTTTTGGACATCCATCTGCATCTACGGCTGCACCTTTTGGAGTGTCGGTACATTTATCATTATTATCATAAACGCCGTCTCCATCTGTATCAGGGCATCCAAGTTCATTTACCTTTTCTCCTTTAGGAGTGTTAGGGCATTTATCTATCTTGTCCGGAACCCCGTCGGCATCCGCATCAGTTACGCATCCAAATTCATCTACTTCCATTCCGGATTTAGTATTGGGGCATTTATCAAGATAATCGGGAACACCATCTCCATCTGCATCCAAAGGACATCCAAAGTCATCAACTAAAACTCCTGCAGGAGTTTCAGGGCATTTATCTTCTGAGTCAACAACTCCATCACCGTCAGTATCTACATCTCCAAAAAGCGAGTATGCTATTCCTACCCGTGTATGAAGCATAAAATCATTACTTCCGTTTGGTGGGATTGCATCTAAATTATCATTCGGGCTGAACTGGCCGCCGACATTTAAGTTTAAATTTATTGAATTGGACAGAAGAAACCGGACACCGACTTCTGCATTATAATTCACTTCTGTAGTTTTGAAAGGTCTGCCGGCATAAGGAAGTGCAACATCATTATTATCTCTTGGATTAAACCATAAATGCGAAGCTCCTATAAATAAATAAGGAAACACTGCATCCTGTATAGAAAATGTATAGGAAAATCCTCCGCCAAGATCTATAAGCTTAGTCCTGAATTGTGGAGGGCTTTGGTTATTATCCTTTCCCCCTAAATAACCAGCACCCATATAAGCTCTTATTCCAAAAATTCCACTTGAAGTTGTTGGAAAAAAATATTCCAAAATTCCTCTGCCTTCAACCTGGGGACTGAGTTCATCATAATCTGTAAGACCCCATGTAAAACCAACATCAGCACCAAACATTAAAGTTCCTGAAAATGCATGATGTTTCCTGCTGGGAGTTTCCTGGGAAAAAGATAAGGATGAGCTTAAAAAAAGAATTATAAAAATTGAAAATATCTGTTTCATTTCGTTCCTATTTAAATTATCAGTTATTACTTAAATTGTTTACTAAATATAACGATAATTAAAATGGATAGGTTTGAGATTGATTACACCTGAATGAGGTATGTGTTTAACCTAACATAAGAATAGATTAAATTTAGATAGAAACTGAATATTTTAATTCTAAATCATTTCAGTAAGAGGATTTTATTGACGAGAACACCTGCTTTGGTTTTCAATGCTGCAAAATAAACGCCTGAATTTAGTTCTCCTGCGTTAAAATTAATCTCATAGTTTCCCGCAGTCAAATAATTTTTTAAAAATACTTTTACTTCTTCTCCAAGCACATTAAAAACTTTCAGCTCAACATCTGAAGAAAAAGGTAAAATGAAACCTATGGTTGTGCTGGGATTAAACGGATTCGGATAATTGTATAGTAAAACATGATCATCCGGAATAAACGGATCATCATCAATAGAATTTGGATATAATGTAATATTAAGATTTTTAATTACAGTATTCGCAGAATCAACGATAAAAGTTGAACTGAAACCATCGCCATAACCTATTTTCTGAGCAACAAGCCTGTATTCCCCATAAGGTAAGAAGGGCACATTAAAATTTCCGTCCTGAGAAGTAAAAGCATAATTAAATGCTAGGGAATCATTGTTTACTGGCTGTGCATAAATTATTACATCCGAAATTGTATCGCCTCTTGTATTAACACTTACTGAACCAAGTGCATTTCCACCACCAAGAGAAGAATCTCGTTGCATAGAAATATTAAAATTGGTTAAGCTGGAATCTATTTGAACTGAATCTGCATTCTGCCAGAAGATTTGAGATGTACCTGAAGAACTGTAATAAGAGGGAATAAAATAATCTGAAAATGACTGGATATAATAATTATCGGGTTTAACAATATTTTTTATCTCGTATGTACCACCATCTTTTATGAAAGCAGTATAATTTTCATCTATTAAATCACCTGATCCATTCATAATTTTAGTAGGCGTATGTGATCCGCCTTTTATAATAACAATACCCTTCCTTAAAGGTGCCCCTGATACTGAATCATAAATAGCTCCGGAAACTGAGTTGGGTGTATTAATATGTGGAGTTAATATTATATCTGCATTTCTTGTAGAATCTTCTTCCAGGATTACAAACTCTGCATTAACAGGATCAAACTGCTGGCCAAAAAAAGTAACATAAAACGAATCTTTCTCAGCAGCAATTGTGTATGAACCGGGAGGAAGAATTGCGGAATAGTATCCATACTTATCTGTGGTTGTGGAATGAATTATATAATTGCCTTCATAAAAAAAGTAAATGTTTGTATTAGGTACCGGGAAAATGCTGTCTGTTACAAAACCATTTATCGTTCCTTCTCCAAAATCATCATCATAATAATCAATCTTAATTTCAATATCTTCAACTCCATCTATGCTGTTACTATAAACATACATTGTATCTGAAGTATCGGCAGAAGGTATATAAGTATAACCTGCGAGTATGCAATCCATTTTTACTGAATCATCAGGATCTAAATACAAAAAATCTGTATATGGTTGGTCAAACCGTACATAATAAATGTTGCTGTTGTAGACTATAGAATCTATTTTTAACAAAGCATTGCCTTCATTTATAAAATAAACATTCTCAAGCCTGTTGAAAATGTTTTCAAACTCTATTTCATCCGGTGTAATTTCTAATCGGGGTTGAGCGAATAGATGAAAGGACAAAAAAAAGATAATTGGAATAATTATTTTATGTATTTTAACCATCATATTTTTAAAGTAGCTGAGAATTTTTAAACTATAAGTACAAAATTTTTAATTAAAGTGACACTGACAATTTGAGTTCTAATAAATTAAATTACATAAATTTTACACAAAAAGAGCTTGAATCACTCTTTAATTCAGCAAAAGAAGGGAACTCAAAAGCTTTCCAGGAACTTTCTGTATATGTCAGGCAAATTTCTTTCAGCTATTTCAGCTCCAAGCAACGGCAAGGAAAAATTGTAAATAAGGATGATGTTGAAGATCTTGCAAATAACGTTTACCTCTCCTTTGCCGAACAATACCACAAGATTGATAACCTCGAATTCTGGCTCAGGCGTGTTCTTTTCCTGAATTTTGTTAATTGGTATAAAAGAAACAAAGCCCGCCAGATGATTGATATTAATGAAGTTTATTACCTTAGCGACAAAGAATCAAACCCCGGCAATTCTATTGATGCAGAAAGGATTTTATCCGTTCTTGATACTTTAAGCGGAGACAAACAAAAAATTATTAGACTTCGTTTTTATGAAGATTTAAAGTTTTCCGAAATTGCCGATATATTAAACAAATCGGAAGATGCTGTTAAAAAGATGTTTTATCGTACTATTGAAGAGCTTAAAGACAAATTATAGTTTGTCACTTTATTATTTATAATGCCACTATTGTGTTGAAACTATATGAATAACATTGAAAAAATATTAGAGCTTCTTGATAAAAAAGGCTTGTCTGAGGAAGATAAATCTCTCTTAAAATCGTTAATTGAGAAAGATCCTGAAGCAAAGAAAATTTATGATACTTATACTAAACTTAATTTAACGCTTAAATCAAAACATATCTCTTTTGATGATCTCGGTAATTATATTCTTTTCAAAAACAATATTGAACCTGAAAACAAGGACTTAATTAAGCGGATCCCTGAGATTGAACTTCACCTGAAGAGCTGTGAAAAGTGTTTAAATGAATTTAAGACTCTGAATGAGGAATATTCTGAAATGGAGTTGCATGTTTCAAATGAATTGTCTGCTGAAACTCTTCAAAAAGAAGAAAAAGTTTTTATAAAAAATGTTCAACCGCAAAGACGAAGTTTTCCTGTTTATGCTTTTGCTTCAATAATCCTGATTGGATTTATATATGTTACTCTTCTTTTTGTTTCCACTTCGGCCAACTATGAACTGGCTTCCATTTCAGATAAGTCTGAATATTATATTACAAGAGGAAGAGCCACTGATGACTTCCAGGAAAGTATAAAAGCTCTTGAAGAAAACGATTTTGATAATGCCATTAGTTACCTTCAGAATGATATAAACAAAAATCCGGGTGACGAAACAATTTTTTATTCTCACTATATCCTTGGTCTTTCTTACATGGAAAAAGCTGAGAACAGTTTCCTTGGTTTATTCAAATCATTCAATAAAACTGATGCTCAAAAGGGACTTGAAAACCTGAAGATTTGCATCGAAAAGAATACGTCCGGCAAATTCCCCGATATAACTTACAATGCATACTTTTATTCAGCAAAAGCAAGTATTATGCTTGGTGATGTTGAATCAGCAAAAGAATATTTAAAAATAGTTATAGATGAAAAAGGAAGTAAAATGTCAGAAGCCCGGATCATCTTAAATGAATTGGAATAAATTGTGTTAAATGCTTTTACAAAAAATATCCATATTATTCCTCGTTTTACTTCTCCCTTTATTTAAACCCGGGAATACAGAAACTTCTCAATATATAATCACCGGCAACCAGGTTAATTATACTTTCAATATTGAATCACTTAAGAAAGAAATAAAAAATAACGGCTGGAACAGCGACCGTCTGAAAAGGCTGCACTTTTATATCGTCAATTCACCATTAATAAAAGAAAATCTTAAA
This sequence comes from uncultured Ignavibacteriaceae bacterium, assembly GCA_964400245.1. GTDB lineage: Bacteria > Bacteroidota > Ignavibacteria > Ignavibacteriales > Ignavibacteriaceae > RBG-16-34-14. Next base: position 3,833 of record CAYNUV010000100.1, on the reverse strand, counting down.
GAGCTTCCACCCGGTTTTGAAAATTCTTTTATCAAATCTCTTTTGTTAAAGAAGGAGCAAAAGTATAAAGAGATGTTTGATGCTCTTTTTACTTCCTTCTCAGGGGAAGAATATTATCTCCCGTTTTATGAAGAACTTGTTTTTGCCGCTTCAGCAACAAATCAAATAAATCTTGTTGAAAAAAAAGTAACCTCAGAGAATAACTTTAAATGCAAAGAATTCGTTTTGGGCTTACTAAGCCTTTCCAAAAGTGAGAATAACAAAGCTCAGGACTTTCTAAACTCCGCATTAAAAAAGGATTCAACCAAACAAGATATTTTTTATCATCTTTCTTATGCATACAGGAATAGCGGAGATTATGAAAATGCAGGAAAGATTTTAAAGAATGCCTTCAACTTGATTTCAGATGATACCTGGTTCAGCACCAAATTATCGCTTGCAAAAGGATCGTTATATTTTCTCTCAGCTGATTATGATAATGCTTTAAAAGTTTATACTCAGGCATTGGATTTAGCAATAAAAAATTCTGATAAACAAAATGAAGCAAAGGCTTATATAAATCTTGGGATAATTGAAGACATTTCTGGTAATGTTGAGAAGTCGCGTGATTACTTAGAAAAAACCATAAGAATATGTTCTTCCATCCGGGACTATGAGAATCTTGCAATTGCTTATTCCGAGCTCGGTGTGTCTTATACATTTACAAATAATCTTGTTGAAGCAAAACTGAATTACTTAGAGAGCAAAAATCTTTTAGAAAAAATAAATAACAGGAACAGGTTAGCAACTCTGCTGAATAATATTGGGAAAATATACATGAACCTGTTTGACTATAAGTCTGCACTTAATCATTATGAAAAGGGACTTGAATATGCCGGTGATAATAAAAGATCACAGGTTCTTAATTTAATCGGCATTGCTACGGTTTATGCTAATCTTTCCAATTATACAAAAGCAATTCAGTACTACAGGAAGGCACAGGAAATATCTTCTGAAATAAAAGAGATATCTTTAAGCGCCGAAATTGATTCCGATCTCGGTTCATTGAATTTCAATCTTGACAGATTTAATAGTGCAATACAGTATTATTCATCAGCAAGAAAATTTGCTGAAGAATCCGGAAATCCATACCTGCTTACTGATGTTAATCATAAAATAGCAATTTCATTTTTTCAGCTTGATAGCCTTGATGCGGCTGAAAAATATTTTCTCGAAGCATTAAGATTGTCTGATGAAAATTCAATTCCATACTATCAATCACTTGTTTCTATTGATCTTGGGGGTTTGCAAAAAGAAAAGAAAGATTATAAAAATGCTTTAAGAAATATTCATTCAGGTGAAAAGATAGCAAAGCAAAACGGTTTTGATTACCTGCTTGCAAGAGGAAAAATTGTTGAAGGAGAGATAGCCGATGAACTAGGCGAGTTTAAAAATGCAGAGAACTTGTTGAAGGAAGTTTTGTTAATCTCTAAGCAACTAAATGAATTTGGATTACAGGTTGAAGCAAACTATAGACTTGCAAAGCTTTTTGATGAGAAAGGTTTTAATGAAGCAGCTGAATCATATTATAAATCTGTAGTAGGTATTATTGAAGATGTTTCGCGCCCACTTTTCCAGGAAGATGAAGTACAGATATCTTATTTCTCTGTGCAAAAGGAAATTTATGATTCCTTTGCAGAGTTCTATCTTAATCAAAACAGGTTTAAAGAAGCATTTGAACTTATTGACAGATCACGTTCCAGGAATATGGTTCAAAACTTAAGCAATTTGAAACTTGAAGTATTACTGCAGGACAAAGAAAAGCTTGATAAGATTTATGATTATGAATGGATCATTCATTCCGGAATCTACAGTAAAGAGGAAGTTGATTCTGTTAAATATGAATATGATAATCTTAAAAAAATATTAATCTCAGGCAATCCTGAGTTAGAAGAGTATCTGAACATCAAAAAATCTTTAACTATAAGTGATATACAAAAAAATCTTGATGATAATGAAAATCTTACTTCTTTCTACACGACAGAAAACAAAACTTATATATTCCTCATAACAAAAAATGATTTTAAACATTTTGAAATAGCTTCGGGCAGAGAAGAGCTTTTAAACCTGGCAGAAAAAATATCACCATATTTTAATAAAGATAATCCGGCAAATGCTGCTTTTTATAACCAGGATTTATTTTCATTTAATGTAAAAGCTGCCTACAATTTTTATAATAAATTTCTTAAACAGGTATTGAAAGAAATTCCCGAAGGTGATAAAGTAATTATTTCTTCATCAATTGCATTGGTTTCACTTCCTTTTGATTTTTTAGTTGCTTCATTTAATGAAGAGCATAGCTCTTATAATTATAAAGATAAAGATTACCTTATATATCATTACAGTTTTTCTTATACACCTTCGGCTTCGGTTTTTGTTCATCAAAAAAACAATAATCTTAAAAACAATGATAAAATATTAATTGCGGGTAACCCGGAGATAAATACAGGCAATAACCAGTTTGCAGAAAGAAGAGGATTGCTTGAGGAATCCGGCGGGTTGCCGAGAAATATTACTTTGCTTCCGCTAAAATATTCCGGTGAAGAGATTACACAGATAAGCGATATGATTAATGCCGACAGGGTTTTAACTAATAACGATGCAACCGAAACTGGCTTTAAAGAGAATGCTGAGCTGTCAAAAATAATTCATCTCTCTACACACTCTTTCTTATTCAATAAACAGCCGGTTATCTTTTTTTCAAATTATAATGACCAGAAAAACGACGGCTTTCTTGAAGCAGGTGAGATTGTTCAGTTAAAGCTTAACAGTGATCTGGTTGTATTAAGTTCATGTAATTCCGGTTTGGGAAATATTGATGCCTCGGAAGGAATTATAGGAATGACGAAAGCATTTTTTGAAGCGGGAAGCAAAAGTGTTGTGGTTTCTCTGTGGGAGGTTAATGATAAATTTACATCAAAGCTGATGACACTTTTTTATGAGAAGCTTAGTGATGGTTATGATAAAGATGAAGCGTTGAGAAAAGCAAAAATAGATTTCATTAAGGAGTATTCACCAAACCCATATTTCTGGGGTGCGTTTGTTTTATCAGGAAATACAAATAAAATTGATATTGTGGAAGGAAGTACTGCTTATCCTTATATAGCCGGCTTATCTTTGATTATTATCTTTTCAGTAATTGTTTTAATAAGAAGAAAAACAAAAGATAAATTAGTATCCTCTCATTAGAACTTTTTCTAGGTCCGACTTTATCATCAGCTTTACAAGGTCTGAATATTTTGTTTTAGCTTTCCATCCGAGAATTTTTTCTGCTTTAGATGCATCACCAATTAAAAGATCAACTTCTGTGGGTCTGTAATAATTCGGATCAACAGCAACTACAACATCACCTGTTTTCAGCTTATCAGTTAACGTAAACCTGGATTTACTGTAAACATCTTTCCCCAATAAATTTTTCGCATGTTCAAGGTTTAATTTTTTAATTATTCCTTTCTCATCTTTCCTTTTTCCCTGCCATTGAATATCTATACCAATTTCCTTAAAGGTAAGTTCAACAAATTCTCTTACCTTGTGAGTTTCACCGGTAGCGAGAACAAAATCATCCGGCTTATTATGCTGAAGTATCTTCCACATTCCTGTACAATATTCCGGTGCAAAACCCCAGTCTCTTTTAGCATCAAGATTTCCAAGCAGAAGAACATCCTGGAATCCTGTAATAATACGTGAAGCTGCACGGGTAATTTTCCGCGAGACAAAAGTTTCACCTCTTCTTGGAGATTCATGATTGAATAAAATTCCATTCGAAGCAAAAATATTGTACGCTTCCCTGTAAT
>CAYNUV010000099.1:0-8595 GCA_964400245.1 uncultured Ignavibacteriaceae bacterium | reverse complement strand
CAATTGCTCTTTATACAAAAAGAAATTTTTCAATTAATTTAAAAAATCATAGCGGTATTTTGATTCTTGCACTTATTGCCGTTTTACATTTGTGGATTCAGGTAACTGGGTTACAATATACAACTGCCGCAAACACAGGATGGATTATCGGTATCACTCCTGTTTTTATGGCTCTGCTTGGAATTATTGTTTTCAAGGAATTTTTAACCCCCATAAAAACTTCTGGTATCATTATCGCTTTCTTCGGATTAATTCTTCTTATAAGCAATGGTGATCTTTCTTCCGTTGATTTTATTTCAAACAAAGGAGACTTCCTAATTCTTGGTTCAGCTTTTACGTGGAGTATTTACTCAATGGTTAATAAAAAAATTTCACTTAACTATCCCCCCATGATGACAATCCTCTTTTTGTTTTTAATGATGGCGATAATTATCTCTCCTTTTACAATTAATGAAAAAGCTGTTCAGTCAGTCATTAATCTTTCTTTGAGCGGATGGTCTGCTATTTTTTTTCTTGGAATTTTCTGCTCAGGTGCCGCATATGTAATGTGGGCACAAGCATTAAAAGAAATGGAATCTACAAAGGTGGGAGCTTTCCTCTACTTTGAACCATTTGTTACTGTATTAGCTTCCTGGATAATTTTAAATGAGAGAATCACTTTATTAATGATATTAGCCGGAATAATAATTACTGCAGGAGTTGTTTTGGTAAATGTGAATTTGAAGGGATTGATAAAGTATTTTAGTGCAAATTTTTGATGTTGAGGGTATAGAAAAATCATTATGTAAAACTTCAAATGCTACTCGATATTTTTCCATTTTATCCAATAATGAATACGATATTCATAATCAATATTCCTTCGCATAGCTTTGAACCCCTTTATCAAATATTTGCGGATTATTTGCCCACTTACTTCTCTTAATCATGAGATGTAGATAAATTAATACCCAATAATAATTCCACAATTATTTGGGGAGGGAAATGTTTGGTTTCTTTAAAAGAAATTCAAATCGACCGAACATATAAAATTGAAACTTACAAGCAGTAAACTTTAGCACTAATTTTTAAGAAATAATTCGTTAATTTAAAATCAAAAAGAAAAGAGAGAGGGTTTGATGGTTCTTACACTTAAAGCAGACTCATCCCAAGAAGAGAGGACAAGGTATAAAGAATTCCTTAAATATTTCCGTAAAAGATTGAAAGCATTGACAAAAGAGGAAAAAAGATTCAGAGAAACTATTATTATAGCAAAAAAAATAAATAATCTTTTTTAATATTATATTATTCTTACCCTTTATTACCTATTCCCTAAAGATCAAACACATATCAAAATCTAAAATATATATTATATTCTTGCTTAGTATTTAAATTTTTTTTATGAGCATTGAAATAATATGGTATTTGCGAAACTATAATGTCTTTTGAAATAATAATTGTATTAATAATTCTTGTTGCAGCTGTAATACTATTTGTAACTGAAACGCTTCGTGTTGATTTAGTTGCATTATCGGTTATGGGAGTATTATTATTGACAGGAATACTCGATCCTGAAGAAGGAATATCGGGCTTTAGTAATGAAGCAACAATTACAATAGCTGCATTGTATATATTAAGCGAAGGGTGGTTTAAAACCGGGGTTGTTAATTATTTCGGAAGAATTTTTATTAAAATTTTTGAAAGAAAGTTTTGGATAGCAAATAGTTTGATGATGTTCATCTCGGGGGTTGCTTCAGCCTTTATTAATAACACAACGCAAGTAGCTTTATCTATTCCCATCCTTTTAAAAGTATCTAGAGAATTAAAAATTAGTCCCTCTAAACTCCTGTTGCCACTTTCTTATGCAACGGTATTTGGAGGTATTTTAATGTTAATTGGAACTTCAACTAATATACTTGTTAGTTCCCTGGCTAAACAATATGGTCAGCCTCCGTTTTCAATGTTCGAATTTACTCCTCTTGCTTCCATATTTTTTATAGCAGGCCTTTTATATATGATGTTCATAGGTATCCATTTAATTCCGGATCGGGGAAAGGATTCGGATCTTACAAGTTCATATGGGTTAGGGGATTATTTAACCGAAATTATTATTAAAAAAGAATCCGGTTCAGTCGGGAAAAAAATAAAAGAAGCTCCTTTAGTAACAGATCTTGGAATAGAAATACTTGAAATCAGGAGAGATAAAAAGAGAATATCTCTGCCTTCGCCATCAACAATCTTACAACAAGATGATCATTTAATAATTAAGTGTGATGTTGAAAAAATTAAAGAACTCCAGGAAAAAAGCGGTATTCTGCTTAAACCAGGATTAAAATGGAAAGACAAAGAATTAGAAAGTGAAGAGTTCGCTCTGGTTGAAGCTGTTATTTCTCCACACTCCTTTTTAATCGGGAAAAATTTAAAGAAAATAAAATTCAGGAACAGGTTTAGAGCAACTGTTTTAGCAATAAAACATAGGGGAAAAACAATGTATGAAAATGTTGCGGGTATAAGTCTCTTAGCTGGTGATGCTTTGTTAATAGAAATTAATAAAGAAGATCTAAAGGACCTTAAAGAAGATGATGCTTTTGTAGTTGTTTCAGAAATTGAACCTCCTACGTTCAAAACATCAAAAATAATTATGTCCATATTAATTATGACGGCTGTTGTTGTAATTGCGAGTTTAGAAATACTACCTATTTCTACTGCTGCAATCATTGGGGCTATTCTTATTGTTCTTACAAAATGTATTTCATTAGAGAATGCTTATAGAGCAATTGACTGGCAGATCATTATGCTTTTAGCAGGTTCTATTTCATTAGGATTGGCAATGGAAAAGACCGGTGCAGCAAAATTTATATCAGATGGTGTAATATCAATTGTTGGTGCTTATGGTAATACTGTAACTTTATCAGCTTTTTATCTTATTACTTTAATTTTAACTGAGACAATGTCCAATAATGCAACTGCTGCATTAATGACTCCGATCGCTATTTCAACAGCAGCTTCTTTAAATTTAGATCCTAGACCATTTCTAATTACAGTAATGTTTGCTGCTTCACTGGCTTTTATGATGCCAATCGGATATCAAACTCATTTAATGGTATTTAATCCGGGAAGATACCGCATAATTGATTTTATAAAAGTAGGAACTCCTTTAAATATTCTTTTCTGGCTTCTTGCAACATTTCTTATTCCTGTGTTCTTTCCCTTTTAAAAAGAATGTGAAAATTTAATTAATAATATTCAACATCGTTTTTGGGAACGCAAAAAAGCGATAGGCACTTGCTTAAAATTTGATATATGAATCTTACAACAGGTTATCCGTATTGGCTAATTAACAGCGGGTTGGTGGCTACTTATCCAAAGCTGGAACAATCAGTTAAAGCAGATGTTGTTATAATTGGCGGTGGAATTTCCGGAGCTTTAGCAGCTTATTACCTTGTTAATGCAGGTTTAGATTGTAAAGTTGTTGATGCGCGAACTATCGGCTTGGGCAGTACGTGTGCAAGCACGTCGCTTTTGCAATATGAACTGGACAAACCTTTGTCTGTACTTGCAGATCAGATTGGTTTCCAGTCTGCAGCACGTGCTTATATAATGTGCGGTGAAGCTATAGACACTCTGCAAAGCATATCAGAAAAAATTAAATTTACACAATTTGAAAAACAAAAGAGTCTCTACTTTGCTGCTTTTAAAAAGGATAGTAAACTTATTGAAACTGAATTTGTATATCGTAAAAAAGCAGGATTTCAGGTACAGCTTTTAGATGGAAAAGAAATACAGCAAAGTTTCGGCTTCTCTTCTCCGGCAGCTATTCTATCCGTGAAAGGCGCCACCACAGATGCATATACGTTTACTCATGCTTTGCTGCAGACAATCATAAAAAAAGGTCAGGAAGTCTTTGATAGAACTTTAATTTCAAAAATAGAATATAAAAGAAATGGAGTGAAACTATTTACTGAGAAGGGGCACAGTATAACAGCAAGGAAAATTGTTAATGCATCTGGTTATGAGATAACAGAATTTATAGACAAAAAAATTGTAAAACTTAATTCAACCTATGCACTCGCCTCAGAAAATATACAATCCCATCTACATGTCTGGAAAGATAAAACAATGTTGTGGAATACTGCTGACCCTTATTTATATATGCGTTTAACCAAAGATAACCGGGTTATTATTGGCGGAAGAGATGAAGAGTTTTATAATACATCGAAACGTGATAAGCTTATCAAAAAGAAATCTGTTTTATTAAAAAAAGACTTCTCAAGATTGTTTCCTCAAATTGACCTGGTTCCGGAATTTACATGGGCAGGGACATTTGGTTCAACAAATGATGCACTGCCATACATCGGCACATACAGCAAAACACCCCATACCTATTACGCATTGGGGTTTGGGGGAAATGGAATTATATTTAGTGTAATCGCTGCCGAAATAATAAGCGATATGATTACGGGGAAAAAAAATAAAAATGCTTTTCTTTTTTCTTTTAACAGATAAATTTATTCGGTTTATACCTTTAATTTCGTTTTACTTCGGTCACTTAAAAAATCAACTTCTAAACCGGTTTCTTGCCTTGAATGATTCTTATTAACATTACAACTAAAGCAATGACAAGTAATAAATGAATAAACCCGCCGAGAGTATAAGAACTAACCATTCCCAGTAACCATAAAACCAATAAAACTACAAATATTGTCCACAACATTTTTAGCTCCTTTCAAATATTATTATAAAAATATTATAATGAAGAAATTATTTTTATGAATATAGTCATATAAAAATTCCGAAGAAATCGTCGGCGGAAAAGACCGCAGGGATTTATAATAAAATCCTGCTTTGTTCTTCACCGCCTTAGTTAATTAATTTCCTTTTATTTCACTACCCCTTCAGCAGCTTCAATATTTATTTTCATTGCCAGATCACTTAATTCTTCATTTGCTGCCGACTCTTCTTCCAATGTTTCCTGCAGTAACTCTTCTGCTCTGATATAATTCAATTGTTCGGCATAAGTCCTCACTGTACCATAAGAAGCGATTTCATAATGCTCAATTTTTTGTGCTGCAGCAATTAAAGCAGCATCAAGGGTATCAGATTTAGCTATTTCTTCCATTAGCCCCTTTCCTTCTTTAATTAAACCTTCCATCGCTTCGCACTTTTTCCCTTTAGGAGCCAAATCGAGTTCTTTAAAGACTTTTTCAAGTCTTATAATTTGATTTTCAGTTTCCTTTAAATGATTGTCAAAAGCTTTTTTTAATTCCTCCGAAGTTGCACTTTTAGCCATCTGGGGAAGAGCTTTAGTAAGCTGTTTTTCTGCATTATATAAATCTTTTATTTCATCTATAAAGAGATCTTTTAATGTTTTTTCCATTTTTACTAACTCCTTTTGATTATTAATTTTTATTAAAAATATTTTTTTGCTCGTCCTCATAGTAAAAAGAATTAATTTATATGTCTGTGACTTGAATGAGAAACGACAGCTATCGTGAATATATTTGTGATATTTATCCTTACATACAAAAATTTTTATTACAAATTGAAGCTTATCACCTGATAGCAAAAAAAGTTTTTTATCATTTTGGTCTTTAAGAAGAATTTATTCTAAGAATTCAAATCACTAACCTTTTTATTGGTTTTCCTAATCACACAAATTCCTTTCCAATTAATTTAGTTTTATGGAACAACTTGAAAGAAAAAATGAAAGCAGCAAAAATAGCAGGGCTAATAATAGTTTGGGGTATATTAGGGTTTCTGCTTAGGCACAATAAGTTATAACCGGCAAGAACCGGCTGCAGGCGTTGACAGGAAACCTGTTAAATCTGCAAAGACAGCGAAAAGAATTCCCGCATCTGCTGTCAATAAAACAAGGAAGAAAAAAGGGGAAACTAAAAAGAGTTAATGGTGCTAAAAACTTTCCCTCTCCTTGGTAAGGAGAGGGATTTAAGAATGGAATTATTAATTTATGGGAATTCTTAATAATAAGAAGTAAACCAGCAGGTAATTTAGTTCAGGTTCAATTTGTTTAACAGCTTGTCAATAACAACTAACAATTCACCTTCTCCGAACGGCTTTGAAAGAAATTCACATTTGGAAGGATCATATTTCTTTTTATAAGTGCTGATATTAAGAGCAGATATAAAAAGAACAGGCACATCATATTTTTCCCATAATTTTTCAGCAATACTAATTCCTGTAGTTTTATTTTTCAGGATTATAGCAGCTATTATTAAATCAGGTGGTTCTGCCATGGCTTTTTCCAATAATGCATTCCCGTCAGCAAATGTAAGAACATTATTAAACCCCATGTGGCTCAACATATTCTTCACATCCATTGCAATTATGATCTCGTCTTCAGCTAACAGAATTCTTTTATTTTTCATTTGCGAAAAAGATATAATGATTATTAAAACTTTCTTTATCAGAACAGGGGAAGTAAAGATGAATGACAAATGATGTACGTTTAAAAAATTGAAGAACAAATAAGTAATTAATTTTCTTACGGTTTATTACCGCATATTTTTTTATGTTTGATGAGAATTTTCCCGGGTTCTTTTTTAGAAAATTTCTATTGAATGAAGGTGGGGAAGGTCGACAAAAAAGTCGTTAAAAAAACAGTTGAAAGTAAAAGTTCAAAATTAAATAGTGTTACCGATGAGCAAAGCTTAAAATTAAATTGGCAAGAAGAATTATTAGGAATCTTATATAAAATTCCACCTTCAAGTTTTGAAAGACTATGTCAAAGAATGTTAAGGGAACTAGGGTTTATGAATGTAGAAGTTTTAGGAAAAAGTGGTGATGGAGGTATTGATGGAAAAGGAATATTTAGAATTAACAAATTAATATCCTTTCCTATAGTGTTTCAATGTAAAAGGTATAAAGGGAGTATTTCAGCCCCTATAGTAAGAGATTTTCGCGGTGCAATGTCGGGTCGTGCAGATAAAGGATTAATAATGACAACTGGGAATTTTACTTTTGAAGCAAAGAAAGAAGCTCAAAGAGAGGGTGTATCATATATCGATTTAATTGATGGGACTCAGTTTTCAGAAAACTTAAGAGACTTAGGTCTTGTTGTAAAGAGTATTACAAATGGTAGAATAATGGTTGATCGTGAGTTTTTAGAAAGTATTTAAATGATAGTGCTTTGATTAAGTGTTATTAAAGAAGAATGCTTTTAACTGAAATGTCAGAAAAGATACAGAAAAAAATAGTTGATTTTTTTACCAAGAATAAAATTTTAATTATCTCTGATTTATTAAAAGGCAATGATGAATTTTCTGCTGATTGGTTTATGGTAGTATGGAAAATACCTAATGAAAATCCTAAATGGGTTATAAAAGATATTAACTTTGTTTTGAATTTTTATGGGAATGGTGAAGTGAGAATAACAAGACAAGGAAGTTTGGCTATTGGCAGAATTGGTATGCAAAGAAAAGGTGGAGATGGTGGGCGACCCTCTTCTCAAATGTTACAATTTAAAATAAATCCATTAGAACTTTTCCAAGATATTGTGTAACCATCAAATACCAAGGGCTTCAGCTCCTCACATTCAAAGCCGAACAGTTAAAAGGAAAGAAGAAACAAAACCAGATGGATTTGGGAGTGTGAGATGCTTTAAAATAAAATGAATTTAACAACACAACCATTCATAAAAATCTTGCTTATTATTTCAAAAAGAATTATCAATAAAAACATTTTAAAATGAATACAACAGTAAAAGAACCTTTTTATTTAAAGATTTCTGTTATTCTATTAGGCATAGTTGCCCTCTTCTTCATTTTATTTATAGGGCAGGCAATAATAATACCGCTAATATTTTCCTTTATCATTGCAATCCTGCTAAATCCGGTAGTTAATTATTTATGCAGGAAAAAAATTAATCGTATCGCTGCTATTTTCATTTCAATTTTTTTGGCAATTTTTTGTTTAGCTGCATTGTTATATTTTATTTCCTCCCAGGTAATTATGTTCGGCGAGATGCTGCCGCAGCTTGAAGAAAAAATCAATGTTCTTATAGACCAAAGTATCCAGCTGACCGCACAAACATTGAATATGAGCACAGAAAAAATTAATGGATGGCTCGCTCAAATGAAGACTGAGGCATTGGCTGCCGGCAAAACACTTATAGGTCCTACCATAATAACTATGGGAGGAATGATCGCAGTATTCTTATTGTTACCGGTTTATATATTTCTAATCTTATGGTATAAGCAGTTATTCCTTGAATTTATTAGTAGACTTTTTCCCACCGAAAAACATAAAACTGTTGCTGAAGTATTGATAGAATCAAAATTACTTATTCAGAACTATTTAACCGGATTAATTCTGGAGACCGGCATAGTTGCAGTATTGAATACTTTGGGGTTAATCATACTTGGAGTTGAGTATGCTGTTTTGCTTGGAGTAATCGGTGCATTACTCAATATTATTCCTTATATCGGAGGTATTGTTTCAATGGCTCTAACTGTTGTAATAGTTCTTGCAACTAAATCTCCTATATATGCTCTTTGGGTATTATTACTATATAGTTTTGTTCAGTTTTTAGATAATAATTTTATTATGCCGAAAATTGTTGCATCAAAAGTAAAGATTAATGAATTTATTTCAATTGTGGCA
>CAYNUV010000098.1:0-8688 GCA_964400245.1 uncultured Ignavibacteriaceae bacterium | reverse complement strand
GAGATACTTTACTCTTTAAACCGTTGAAACGGTTATTAACTAAGTTTTCTTAAGTAACCCACGACTTAAGTCGTGGGTTAACACAACAAAAAAAGAACAGCAACCGTTTTAACGGTTTCATTTTACCAGAGAACCTTGAGACATTATAAATTCTGCATTCCGTTTAAGTCCATTTAATTTTGTTCTTTTAACAGGGCTTTCAGAAAACCTTTCACGAAACTCTTCTTCGTTCATGTTTTTAATTTCAGAAAGATTAATTTCTTTATTCTCAGGGAAGAATTCGATGTTCTGAGTTACTTCAGAGAATTTTATATTCCAAGGACAAACATCCTGGCAGATATCGCATCCAAAAATCCAGTTATCAAACTTGTTTTTAAATTCTTTGGGTATCTCTTTTTTGTTTTCAATTGTAAGATATGAAATGCACTTTGTTGAATCTAAAACATATTCTTCCACAATTGCATTAGTCGGGCATGCCTCAATGCAAGCAGTGCAGCTTCCACAATGATCAGCAATAATGGATGAAGATTGAAACTCATAATTGGTAATTAGTGTTGCAATAAAAAACCAGCTTCCAATTTCCTTGTTAATAACATTAGTGTGTTTACCGAGCCAACCAAGTCCAGCTTTAACTGCCCAAGCTTTATCCATTACAGGCCCGGTATCAACATAAGATTTTGATTCAAACTCAGGATCAATTTCTTTCAATTCTTTTTCAAGCTGCTCAAGTTTTTTCCAGATGATGAGATGATAATCTTTTCCCCAGGCATACCGTGAAATTTTTCCTTTATCTTTTTGGTTATCGTATTGCTCATCTGTGTAATAATTCATTCCGAGAGAAATTATACTTTTAGCATCAGGTAGAATTTTCGAAACATCTTTTCTCTTTTCAACATTTCTTCCCATATACTCCATATCGCCATGGTATTTCATCCCAAGCCATTTTTCAAGATTTGCAGTCTCTTCTTTTAACTCATCAGCTTTGGTAAAACCTACTAAATCAAATCCAAGATGTTTAGCTTTTTCAATTAATATTTCATTAGTTATTTTCATTCAGAGATATTTTTTAGATTGTCATTCCCACGAAAGTGGGAATCTAATTTCTTGGAGCCAATGGATTCCCGTTCCTGTCTGCCGAAAGGCAGGTTCACGGGAATGACATAAAAATAAAACTCCTATAAAAGAGATTTACCACTTCAATTCTTTTTTAAAAACCTTAACATAAACTTCATCTTCATTAACAATTACCGGAAAGCTGTCTAATCCCTTTTGTCCGGTTGGCTGTCTTCCTGTTTTCAAATCAAACTTCCAGCCATGTGCAGGACAAACTATACAATCATCTTCTATAAAACCATCATAAATTAAAGTCGTGTGTTGATGAGGACAGTTATTGCTGAGTGCATAAACAATTCCATCAATTTTAAAAATAGCAACTTCCGTTTCATCAACAATGAATCTTCTTCCCTGCCGATCTTTTAACTCATTAAGCTTGCAAAGTTTTGTGAATCCTTCTTCAACCATAATTATAATGTCGTCATTTTGTCTTTAACTTTATATCCTTTGTCATCTTTCATAACAGTTGCGATAGCTATTTCAGGATCATGCTCAAAAAATATTTTCCAGTTTTCATCAATTGCTTTTACAAGAATCTTTTTCTTTTCCTCAACTGTTACAAGCGGCTGCAGATCATAACCCATAACATAAGGTATTGGAATATGTGAAGTCGTTGGAAAAAGATCACCGCAATAAAGAATAGTATTTGATGAATCAGAAATCTTTATTAATTGCTGTGCAAATGTGTGTCCGTTAATTATTACAAATTCTATTTCATCATCAAATTTTTCTTCACCATCAATGAAATTAAGAACTCCTTCATCCATTAAAGGTTGAAAATTATCTTTTATATAACTTCCTTTATCTCTATCGGAAGGTTTAACAGCCCATTCATAATTTTTTTTCTGAACATAATATTTTGCATTAGGGAAAGTTGGAACGAGTTTTCCATTCACAATCATTGTTGAACCCCCTGTATGATCAAAATGAATATGCGTCAATAAAACATCAGTAATATCTTCAGGTTTAAGATTAAGTTTATTTAAACTTCCTTCAAGAGAGTTAGTCTGATCAACAGCATAAATGTTTTTTGATTTTTCATCCCACTTATCTCCCATTCCGGTATCAATCAGAATTTTCCTGTTTCCAGTAGTAAGAAGAAGATTTCTTGTTGCAAGTTTTATCCTGTTTACTTCATCAGGAGGATTTGTTTTTTGCCAGAGTGGTTTTGGGATGATACCGAACATCGCTCCACCATCCAAAGCAAAAAATCCTGAGTTGATTGTGTGTAAAGTGTATTTGCCTATTTTCATTTGTTTTACGAAGTATTTGTAATAGTATAAAGAACCCCACCTCGCCTCCCCTTTCTGAAAGGGAGGACGGGAGGGGTTTAAAATTAAAGAAGTTTGAATTGAAGTAAAAGGAAGAATTCTAAATTAGATTTTGAAAAATTAATTTCAGTTAATTATCAGAAAACAATTGACATACTCTTTTCCTTTACTTAATTTTTAATTCAATTAAAAGAGATCGTCTAAAGCACCAAATGATTTTTTCATTAACTAATTTAAAAACTAAAAGATTATTTTCATTACCATTATTATTAACGGTATTATCCATCCCCCCAATGTATACTCTCAAAACTGTGGTAACCTTAATATCCAGTTCCAGGGGGATATTCCTTCAACATGCAATTTTATGGTGATGACAATGACCCACGATGAATTAGACAGGCCTTTTCTATATGTTGCTAATAAAGAAGCGGGACTTACAATTTATAATGTCTCTACAATTACAACTCCAATTTTAGCTGCAAATGTCCTACTACTTTCTTTGACACTCTCGATGTAATGAATCTTTCCCAGTATGGGAATTATCTTCATCTGGCTCTGGGAAATTCTTTTACAAACCCCCAAAAGGCAGGAATGGCAATTGTGGATGTAACTAATCCTGAAGCGCCAATTGTTACGGATTATTATTCAGTACCGGGTTCAGGTAGCGGTGGAGGTATTGTTAAAGTAGAAACAATTATGCTTACCTCGGTGCGATGATGAGTGGATTGGTAATCTTGAATGTGACAAATAAGAATGATATTCAATTCGTTTCACAGTTTATACCGGACATCCACTATCCACCTGTATTTAATCCTGTTCCAAGTTTTTACAATGCAAGAGGAATGGCAGTAAGGAACAGTATTGTATATCTTTGTTATGATGCAGGCGGGCTTAGAACTATTGATTGCACAAATAAACTTTTTCCTGCCGAAACCGGCAGATATGCAAACCCCGCATCTTACATTCCTATCAATTTACCAAGAGCTTATAATAATATTGTGCTCGATGATTCTCTTGCTTATATCGCCGTTGATTATTGCGGGATGGAAGTCCTGGATATTTCCGACACAAACAACATTGAACTTGTCGGCTGGTGGAATCCTTATGGCTGTCCGGATAATAACTGGGCCGATAGCCCTATTCATGCCAATGAAATGTATTATGATAAAACCTGCGGACACATGTTTCTTGCAACAGGGAAAAGTGATATGCATGTTTTGGATGTTTCGGATCCAGCATTCCCTGATTCTTGTAATTTTTATGGTGGAGTTTCAAATGATATGGGAACCTGGGGAATTAGTGTCTATAAAAATGAAATCTATCTTTCGTATATCTGCAATTTTCTTCCATTTCCCTTCCCTTCTAACTGGACAGGTGTAAAAATTCTCACTTATTCACCTTGCACTACAGAGATTGAAGATGAGGATGAACAAGTGAATTATAAATTAAATCAAAATTATCCTAACCCGTTCAATCCATCAACTATAATTCGCTATCAGTTGCCTTTTGAAAGCAAAGTAATTTTAAATATCTACAACATTCTCGGTAATAATGTCGCCACACTTGTTGATGAAATACAATCTTCAGGAGAAAAATTTATAGAATGGCAGGCATCTGACATGCCAAGCGGTGTTTACTTTTATCGCCTGCAGGCTGGCACATTCAGTGAAACAAAGAAACTCATTTTGCTGAAATGAATATGATTGTTTTTTGTAAATGAAATGCGGAAAAATTTCAGCCACAGGCTGATCCCGACAGAATCGGGACAAGTAAAGCCTCTGGCTCAAAACTTATCCTACCTTGAAACCTATAATTGGTATACCAGATAAAAATCCCGATATTTATATTTACACTAAGATATTTTACAACTTGATAGAGAATAAATGAAACAAGTAATTGGTGCTTGCCTCGGTGCTTCTTCAATTTCGTTTGTAAGGATAAAAAAAGAGAACGAAATTGTAAGCATAGAAGATGTGCTTACACTGACGCATAACGGCGACCCCAAGAGAATCTTCAAGGAAAAGTTGTCTCAGTTTAATCCCGGAATTCTCCCGGTAGTTGTAACGGGAAGGAAATTCAGGAAGCTCGTAAAGTTTACAACTATTTCCGAACCTGAAGCGACAGAATATGCCTTCACTTATAGCAACAAAAATAATGAACCCTATTCCGCTGTTGCTTCTCTGGGTGGTGAAACCTTCATGGTCTATACAATTGATGATGAAGGTAAAATTTCAAATGTGATAGCAGGAAATCAATGTGCCTCAGGAACAGGAGAATTTTTTCTTCAGCAGATCAGGAGAATGAACCTCGGGATAGAAGAAGTTGTGAGCATTGCTAAAGATGCTGAGCCATTTAAAGTATCCGGCAGATGTTCAGTGTTCTGCAAGTCCGATTGCACTCATGCATTGAACAAAGGGATCAGGCAGTCTGAGGTTGCAGCAGGGTTATCATGTATGATGGCTGAGAAAGTAGAAAACCTGCTAAAAAAAGTTAAGCCCGGTAAAGTAATGGTTGTCGGCGGTGTAACAAAAAATTCGGTTGTAATTGATTTCCTCAGGAAAAAAGTTTCGGACCTGCCTACCGGACAGGCAGGTATTAATATACCTCCGGAAGCAGCTTATTTTGAAGCTCTGGGCGCTGCTCTCTACGGACTTGATCATGAAGTGAATATAATAGAAGATTTCAATGATATTTTTATAGATAGAAGTAGTTCTTTTGTTTTCCACCAGCCTCTTAAAAATTTCAAAGATAAAGTTCAATTCAAAACAATGGAGAAAAGTAAAGCAAAAGAGGGTGATGTCTGCTTACTTGGACTTGATGTCGGTTCCACAACAACTAAAGCGGTAGTGATTAGAAAATCAGATAACCAGGTGCTTGGTTCTGTTTATCTGTATACACATGGAAACCCTATTGAAGCTTCCAGAAAATGTTACACTGAATTATTAAAACAAATACCTGAAAAAATTAATATTATCGGTTTGGGAACTACAGGCTCCGGCAGGCAGATAGCCGGGCTTCATGCTTTAACCGAAGGAGTAATAAATGAAATTGTAGCACATGCGGTGGCGGCAGTTTATTTCGATCCGGAAGTAGATACTATTTTTGAAATCGGCGGGCAGGATGCAAAGTACACATACATTGTAAATAAAGTTCCTGCCGATTATGCAATGAATGAAGCATGCTCTGCTGGCACAGGATCTTTCATTGAAGAATCCGCTTATGAGTCTCTTGGAATAAAAGTAACGGATATTGAACCGATCGCTATGAAGGGTGATACGCCGCCAAATTTCAGCGACCAGTGTTCTGCTTTTATCAGCTCGGATATTAAAACCGCACAGCAGGAAAATATAAGCAAGGAAAATATTGTTGCCGGACTGGTTTATTCAATCTGCATGAATTACGTAAACCGTGTTAAAGGTAACCGGACTATCGGGAAAAAAATATTTATGCAGGGCGGCGTTTGTTATAATAAGGCTATACCCATTGCAATGGCTGCACTAACCGGCAAAGAGATTATAGTTCCTCCCGATCCCGGTTTGATGGGTGCTTTTGGTGTAGCCCTTGAAATAAAAGAAAAAATAGATCTGGGGTTAATGGAACCCGGTGAATTTTTACTGAAAGAGCTTTCTGAAAGAGAAGTCAGTTATAAAAAGCCTTTCATTTGTATCGGCGGTAAGGAAAAATGCGATCTGGCTTGTACTATAAACCTAATCGAAGTTGACGGGAAAGCTTATCCTTTCGGCGGTGCATGCAATAAATATTATAATGTAATTCATAAAACCAAAGTAGATATTGATAATTATGATTACATTAAAAAAAGGCATTACCTGACATTTGAAAAATATGCGCCCGAAGTTAATCTTCCGGAAGATGCAGTAACTGTAGGGATAAATCAATCTTTCCATACACACACGATATACCCGTTGTATTATAATTTCTTTACCAGCCTCGGCTTCAGGGTTGTTCTTTCCGATAAGGTAGATGAAAAAGGTTTGGAAAGAGAGAATACTTCCTTCTGTTATCCTGCCCAGATTTCTTTAGGCTTATTTGCAGATTTAATTGCAAAAAATCCCGACTATTATTTCGTTCCGGAAGTTTTTGAAATGTATGTAGAAGATGCCGATTATCATAGACTCGATTTCAATTGTACCTGTGTGTTCATAAGCGGCGAACCATTTTATTTAAAGCAGGCGTTCAAGGATTTAGTTTCTGAAGAAAAGCTGATCATTCCGTTCTTCAATTTTGCAAATGGTTTTGATAAGGAAGAAGAGAAATTTATTGAAGTAGCTAAACGACTTGGGATTAAAGATGAAGCAAGAGTAAAAGTAGCTTTTAAGAAAGCTCTGGAAATACAGGAAGAATATCAGAATGAACTTTATGCTATGGGAAAGGAATTCACTGAATTTTTGAAGAAGCATCCTGAAGAGATGGCGATTGTTTTGGTCGGCAGGCCCTATAATGCTTTTACAGAACTAGCAAACAAAGGAATACCAAAAAAATTCGCATCAAGAGGTGTTTATGTTGTACCATATGATATGTTTGATTACCGGAATGAAGTCATAGATGATAATCAATATTGGGAAGGAGGAAAGAAGATATTAAAAGTAGCCCGAATCATAAAAAATAATCCGCAATTCTTTGCAACATATATCTCAAATTTTTCCTGCGGGCCAGATTCAATGCTGTTAACTACATTCCGTTCATTAATGGGAACCAAGCCGTCATTAACTCTCGAGCTTGATGGGCATACAGCCGATGCCGGTATTAATACAAGGATAGATGCTGCTCTTGATATAATTAAAAATTACAGGAAAATACAATATAAAATCAGCGACCCGGATTATAGCGATTTTATCCCTGCAAGAATAGAATTTGATTCAGACCACGGATATTTCATTACTTCAAGCGGAGAAAAAATACCTTTATCCGATCCACGGGTTGATATCTTAATTCCTTCAATGGGTGACCTTGCAGCTTCTATGTTTGCAGCCGGATTGAGAAGTCAGGGATTCAATGCCATTGCAATGCCCGAAGGAAACCCTGAGATATTAAAATACGGCAGGTCTGTCGCAAGCGGGAAAGAATGCCTGCCGCTGCTTCTATGCATCGGGTCGTTACTCGATTATTTGGAGAATAAATGGGATGGTAAACAATATATTGCTTTCTTCATTGTTCAGGGTGCCGGTAATTGCAGGCTCGGACAATACCCCGTTTTTATCCGTGAAATTATTAAGAGAAAAAGGCTAAGGAATGTTACAACATTAGTCCTGATGAATGAAGACGGCTTTGCCGGGCTGGGTCCTAATTTCGCAATAAGGGGAATGCAGACTCTGTTTGTAAGCGATGTGCTTGATGATGTTCGTTCCGGTATCATGGCTCATGCTGTCAATCCCGATGACGGATTAAAAAATTTTTATGAAGAGTTCGATAAATTAAACCGTGTGTTTGAAAAGGAACCGGATAAAATTTACAAAGCCTTAAAAAAATTTGCAGCTATAATAAAGAATAAAATACCGTCGAGGGTTCCTATAAGCCAGGCTAAGTACATTGCTTTGTGCGGTGAAATCTATGTCAGGCGGGACCACTTTTCACACAAATGGTTGAATAAGCATTTTGCACAAAAGGGATTTATTCTGAAAGACTCTTACATAACCGAATGGGTTTATTATGTTGATTATCTTCTAAAGCAAAAACTTTTAGAGCCTGAGACATCCTACAGAAAAAAGCTGGAAAGGCTGATAAGAGTTTTTTATATGAGGATTGCAGAATACAGGATTAAAAAAATTCTGGCGAAAACCGGGTACTATAAATTCTCATTAACAAATGTGAAGAAGCTTCTCGACAGAAGCAAACACATTATTCCATTAGAGTATAAAGGAGAACCGGGCTTAACACTTGGTGTAGCATTGCATGAAACAATTGATAAATATTGCGGGGTAATAAATCTTGGTCCTTTTGGATGTATGCCCACAAGGTTTACTGAAGCAGTCTCTGTGCCGGAAATGAAAGTTGAAAATAAATTATTTGCCGAAAGAATTATTAATAAAAATTATAAATTACCTGAAATTTTTAATGGGAAAATGAATATACCTTTCTTAACTATTGAAACTGACGGGAATGTTTATCCGCAGGTTATTGAAGCCCGCCTTGAAACTTTCGCTTTGCAGGCAGAACGCATTGCCGGTTTGATGAAGGAAGCCAGGCTTAATGGATATAAAAAATTATGAACGCGTTGTTTGAAAAATGTCATTCTGAGTCCCGAAAGGATGAACCTGCGGAGGTTTCCTAACTTATAACTACCTAT
>CAYNUV010000097.1:0-8714 GCA_964400245.1 uncultured Ignavibacteriaceae bacterium | reverse complement strand
AAATGAAGAAAGATTTTTTATCATCTCCAAACTTAAAATGAAATCTTAACTAACTATTAATGAATATTCTTATAATGATTTTTAGAAAATAATGTTAAAAAAGCTTTTGTTAATCTATAAAACAAATGGTTTAATAGATTTATTAAAAAAAATATTAAATAAACTATATCCAAAAAAAGCAAACGCATTCAAACTTTGTAAAAATCTGATTTCAAACAACTCAGGTCTTGAAATTGGGGGTCCATCTAGTTTGTTTTCCAGAAAAGGTTCATTTCCCGTATATCCGTTAATAAAAAACCTTGATAATTGTAATTTTTCATCCAGGACAATTTGGGAAGGGCAAATTAAAGAAGGTGATACTTTCAAATATGATAAAACTCATTCTTATGGTCACCAGTATATTTTAGAAGCAAGTGAATTGAATAAAATACCATTTGCACAATATGATTTCATACTTTCTTGTCATGTACTTGAACATATAGCAAATCCTATAAAAGCTTTATTTGAATGGATTAGGATTTTGAAGGAAGATGGAATTCTTGCAATGGTACTACCACATAAAGATGGGACATTTGACCACAAGAGAAAGATTACGACAATTGATCATTTAATAAATGATTATAATAATAATACCCTAGAAAATGATTTAACTCATTTGGATGAAATTTTAGAATTACACGATTTGGAAAAAGATCCGCCTGCTGGATCATTTAGTCAATTCAGGATACGATCACAAAATAATTTTGAAAACAGATGCCTGCATCATCATGTTTTTAATACACATTTAGCAGTGAAGTTAATTGATTTTGTAGGACTAAAAATACTTTCAGTGGAAGCAATATTACCTCATCACATCATTATCATTGCTAAGAAAGCAAAAAATTATGATAACAAAGATGTCATAAATAAATTTGTGAATCACAAATTTAAGAGCCCATTTATATCTGATAAATCGTTTGAGTATTAACATACAAAGAATACAAATTACAGAAGCGAAAAATTAAATGTTGAGAATTGCTGGTGTAACAGTATTATATAATCCGGATGAAGAAATAATATCAAATATTCTCAGTTATTTAAATCAGTTAGAACGGTTATATATAGTTGATAATTCTGAAGAAAAAATAAAACGGGTTACTGATAATTTAAGCTCTTATTCACAAGTAAAGTTTTTGAATAATAAAAGCAATATTGGAATTGCTGCTGCACTTAATAAAGCTGCAGAGCAAGCAATTAATGATGGTTACGATCTTCTGTTAACTATGGATCAGGATAGCCGAGTCTCAGCAAACTATGTATATGAGATGCTAAAAGAATTTGAGAAGGATGAAAGAATCGGAATCCTGACACCATTTCTCATTCATAATGAAAACCCGAAGAAACCTGAAACTACTGGAATAGATACATTGACAGTTGCTATGACTAGCGGAAGCATTATCAAATTATCTGCTTACCAGAAAATAGGAGGATACTTAGAAAAATTGTTTATTGATTATATTGATAATGAGTATTGTCTCAGAATGAATTCATCCGGGTATAAAGTTTTAAGACTTAATTCTGTTTATGTTTACCATAATTTGGGAGCTATCAAATCCAGGATTTTATTTTTCAGGGAAGTTTTTCCTACAAACCATTCTCCATTAAGATGGTATTATAGAACTAGAAACAGGTTCTATGTTTATAAAACCTATAATGCTCAATTTCCGGATTATGTGAGATTTGATAAGATATTATTTTTTAAAGAGCTCTTAAAAATCTTGCTCTATGAATCAAATAAATTGATAAAATTTAAAATGATTTTTAAAGGATACATTCATTATAGAAAAGATAAATTTGGTAAATTTACATAAGTTTTAATTTATCAATTAGAAAATTTTGAAACATACTTCTGAGTTGTTAAATCCTTTTAATTCCAAGATGATTGCAATTGTAGGCATTAGAAATTTTTATATTCAATTACGTAATACAAGTATTAAGGAGAATTAACAGATGAGCATATTAGTAACAGGTGGTGCCGGTTTTATAGGTTCGCATGTTGTTGATCAGTTACTAAAACAAAACAATGATGTAATTGTTATAGATGATTTAAGTGGTGGATTTGAACAGAATATTAACAATCTTGCTACCTTTATAAAAGGTGATATTTGTGATTATGAATTAATTAAAAAAATCTTTAAGAATAACAAGATAGATTATATTTTTCATCTTGCTGCTTATGCTGCTGAAGGACTTAGTCATTTTATAAAAAGATTTAATTATAATAATAACTTAATTGGAAGTGTTAACTTAATTAATCAAAGTGTTATTCATAAAGTAAAATGTTTTGTATTTACTTCTTCTATTGCTGTTTATGGTAAAAACCAGTTGCCTATGACTGAAGATACTGTCCCAAAACCAGAAGACTCTTATGGTATTGCTAAATACGCTGTGGAGCAGGAATTAAAAATTTCGCATGATATGTTTGGGTTAAATTATATAATTTTCAGACCGCATAATGTATATGGTGAACGACAAAATATCGGAGATAAATACCGGAATGTAATTGGTATTTTTATGAATCAGATATTGCAGAATAAACCATTGACTGTTTTTGGAGATGGAGAGCAGTCCAGGGCGTTCAGTTACATAGGTGATGTAGCACCTGTTATTGCTAAATCTATAAAAATTAAAGAAGCGTATAATGAAGTATTTAATGTTGGTGCAGATATTCCGTATACAATTAATCAGCTTATTGAAAAAGTAAAAGAAGTTATGGGGAATAATCCCGAAATAAAATACTTAGAACCACGAAATGAAGTTATGCATGCTTACTCTTCCCATAAAAAAGCTGAAACCATCTTTAAAATTAAAGATAAAACTGATCTTGAATCAGGGTTAAGAAAAATGGCTGAATGGGTAAAAGAATATGGCGCCAAAGCAACTAAAAATTTCGGTGAAATTGAAATCGAAGAAAATTTACCTCCAAGTTGGAAAGAAAGTTGATTCTGAAATGAACACTAACTATTTAATAATTCTTCTAAATTATAATAACTGGCATGATACTATCGAATGTATCCAATCATTGAAAACCAGTGGGATTAAAAGTTCTAATATTTTAGTTATTGAAAATTTTTCAAAGGACAATTCAATTGAAAAATTAGAAACTGAGACGCCTGATGTTAAAATTATTCAGACAGAAAGAAATCTTGGTTTCACCGGTGGAAATAACTTAGGTATTAAATATGCATTTGAAAATAATTTTGATTATGCTATTGTACTAAATAATGATACAATTATTGAATCAAATAATTCTATCAGAATATTAATTGAGGAAATGGATAAACATCCCGATGTAACTTTAGGTACTGGCAGAATATTCTACTATCCTGAAAAAGAAAAAATATGGTACGATGGTGGTAAACTTATTAAATGGCGAGGGATGGCAATTCACTATAATTATCGTCTTTATAAAAACGGGCTTAATCTCAGTAATGAAAAAAAGCTTATTAATTTTATAAGTGGCTGTTTTATGTGTATTCGTTTAAAAGATCTTCCAAAACTTGGATATATGGACGAAAATTTTTTCATCTACTTAGATGATATTGAATATTCTGCAAGAGCAGTAAAAAAAAATATGAAGTTACTATATATTCCTGAAGTTGTAATTTACCATAAAGCAATGGGTGAGGAAAAACGAACACCTAAAATGGTTTATTATTCGATACGAAACAGAAGGTTGTTAATCAATTTACACTTTGGAATTCTTACTAAATTATATTTTGAGTTGGTTCTAATAATTAAGAGAATTCTTTGGTTCATTACAAATAAAAATTATTATAATCTTCTTATCTACGCGGTTAGAGATTACAATAAAAAATATTTTGGTCAAGCACCTGAATACATAAAATGAAAACAAATCCCGAAGTTTATGCAGTTATCCTAAATTATAATGGATTTGAAGATACAAAAAATTGTATCAGATCATTAAAAAAGATTGATTATACAAACCTTAAAATTATTGTTGTTGATAACGCCTCAACAGATGGCAGTTATGATAAATTAAAACAAGAATTCCTTGAAATTTCTGTAATAGTTACAGAATATAATATGGGCTACACAGGCGGAATGAATGCGGGTGCAAAATATGCAATGGAACATAGTGCTGATTATATACTTCTTTCTAACAATGATATGCTATATGAAATTGATTTTCTAAGGATATTGGTTGAAAAAATTGAATCTGATAAAACGATAGGTATCATTTCGCCCAAAGTATTATATATGCACGACATAAATATGATTTACTGTGCCGGTGCAGAGTTTAAGCTATTTCGTTGCGGTGCTGTTAACATGTTTAAAGGAATGTCTGCGAAAAATTACGGTAATAAAACAAGAGAAATTACTTCAGCAGAAGGCTCATGTCTTTTAATAAGGAAAGAAGTATTCGATAAAGCCGGATATTATAATGATAAATATTTTATATACTTCGAAGATATTGATTTTTCTGACAGAGTAAGAAAACATTTTAAGATATTTTATGAGCCCCTGAGTATAGTTTATCACAAAACAGGAGCTGGTTTAACCTGGCAGAATTATTCACCTTTCTATTATTATTACTATACAAGAAACCGTTTGATTTATTTTTCCAAGTTTAATATCCCATTAAAAATTTATGCTATAATTTTTACAATATTTAATTCTTTTGCTAAATCTTTAATTTTATTAAAAGTGTACTTTCTTCATAAAGAAAAAAGAAAAAGGATAAAGGATGCAATAAATTCTTTGTGGGAGGGAACTTATATGGGGTTAAAAATTATTCTTGGTTTAAGAAAGATCGAAGATAATAAACCGTTATTGGGCAATAAACCATATTAAGGGTTTGAATAGTTTAACATTTCTTTGCAATTACATACTCCGCAAATCCAAATAAATCCCAGAAGTCCGATCCTAATAAATGTCCATACTTAAGAATTCTTAACGGAATCAAAAATGGAGTTAAAAAAATTCTGATTAAATTTCGTCTTGTTCCACCCACAACAGGAAATACTCCCTTTGATAAAAAGAGGTTATATATTTCCTTTAAATTATATATCCTTTTATGAGTAGGGTCATCAAAAAAATTTAAACATCCTTTCATACTTGGGAGCTTTGTACTTCTGAAGCAGGGATATTCCAGATAGAAGAATCCGCCTTTTTTTAGTTTGGGGATTAAGTGTTCAATTACTAAATCTCCGTTAGTTAAATGTTCTATTATATGAGACATAACAATTACATCAAAAAAATCGTCTTGGATGATATTAAAATTTAATTCAGTCAAATCCAGTTCATAGAATTCTTTCATTAATGAGAAATCTGTTTCATCATAATTATAATCTTTGGTTTTATCCAGGCCATAATATTCACAATTTGGAAAAATCATTTTGGTTTTTTTGGGCGAATGGTTTCCTGCACCTATGTCTAAAAGTCGAAAAGAATTGTTTTTAAATTCTTTATGGATATAAGAAAACCTAAGTGGATTAGAAATAAATAATAATTTTCTTTTAATAAGATTAATTTTTTTCAACAGCCAATCCAAGAATATTGTTTAATACACTCTTTGGATACAAATATTGCATGCAATTATTAGGACATACAGGTGTATAGTAGCAATCACATTCGAAATCAGGTTCCAGAATAACTCCCCGGTTGTAAAGGTAAAATTCATTTTTGTTAAAAATATTATTAAAAAGTATAAGCTCTTTTTTCAATCCTATTGCTATATGCATAGCCATAGTAACAGCGGTAACTATAGTATCGCATTCATTTAATAACGAGATGAACGTCTTAAGCGGGTAATGTCCAAAATATTTTGCTCCGCTTTTGCTGGCAATTAATTTGTTTTTATCATCTTCCTGAGTTCCACCTAATAAAATTACTTCATAATCTTTATTAATTAAGTCTTTAGCTAATGTAATCCAATATCCTTCAGGCCAAAGTCTTGATGTCCATCTTCCTCCACAACCGGTATTTAAGCCTACAACTTTTTTAGATTTATCAATTTCCCAAATCCTATCACCTACGGATTCGATGATGTATTCTTCATTTTGAAATTCAAAACCACAGATTTCAAAAATCTCTTGAACATAATGTTTAGTATTTTCTTTATTAATATCATCAAAAAGACCAGTGAGCCATTTATGTTCTTCAGTTTTATTAGAGATTGGTTTTGCATGTCCAAATTGATCTATAATAAATCCCGATTTTTTTTCAGCATTGATAGAATTTGCAAGCGAAATGGCAATACCATCTTTATCTAAATTAATTAACCAGTCAAAATTAATACTTTTAAGTAGTTCGAGATTTTCAACCGTCACATTCAATACATTGTCAACCCATTTATTACTGAGAATCTCCGGAGAATAAGTTAACCATGTTATATAAGCATCAGGATACGCTTCTTTGATTTTTCTTAGTAATGGAGTAGTTCTAATTACATCACCAATTGCCCCAAGTTTAATTATCAGAATTTTTTGAGATATTTTTTGATAATATGAGCAGTCCTCGCAGTGTACTCCATATTCTTTATGAGGTTTACAAGGGATATCACCTTTATAAAATCTGCAGTCGGCTTTAACAATCATATATACGTTTATACCATTATTATTTAACCACTAATATATTAAAAATAGCAATGATGATTCTATTTCTTTTATTTTAACAAGGTTATTTTTTAAATTCTTATTAAAATTTTATAGTTTAAAAATTTGAACATTCTTATAATTACACCCCGTATTCCTTATCCTCCATTCCGGGGAGATACACTAAAGATTTATAACCTGAGCAAACACCTTGCAAAGAACAACTCTGTAAAGATCATAACTTTTCTGAGAAATGAAAATCAATTAAAAAACATAGAGAAGGTTGAAAAACTTGGAATTCAGATTGAGACTGTTCAGATTAGTTTTATTCAATCATTAGCAAATATCGTTTATGCTTTATTTTCTAAAATTCCTTTTCAGGTTGCCTGGTTTAAATCAAATAAAATGAAAAGGAAAATTAATGATGAAATATCTAAAAGAAATTATGATGTGATTTATTTCCATCTTATTAGAAGTGCTCAATACTTAAACTTAAATACGGAATCTGGGAAAAGTTTAAAAGTTATAGATTTTACAGATGCAGTATCTCTTTACTTATCACGTTTTGCTAAAATTGAAAAGAATCCATTTATAAAACTTTTTGTAAAAATTGAGGAAAAACGTGTTAGTGCTTATGAAAAAATAGGTGAAAGGTTTAATACGGTTTTTATATGTTCGGAAGTCGATAAAGAATATCTCAAGGCACAAGGATTAAATGCTAGTATAAAAATTTTAAATAACGGGATTGATATTGACTACTTTAAATCTGATAGTATAGAATTTGAAAAAGACAGAATTATTTTTACCGGCAATATGCCATATTATGCAAATTATGATGCAGCCATATATTTTTCAAAGGAAATATTCCCACTAATACTTAAGGAAATTCCCAACTCAAAATTCTATATTGTTGGTCAAAAACCTCCAAACAAGATAAAAGCACTTAAGTCAAAAAATATTTTTGTCACGGGTTTTGTTCCTGATATTAAAAGTGAATATTTAAAAAGTGCTGTTAATGTCGCTCCAATGAGATTTGGAGCTGGTACGTTAAATAAAGTAATAGAATCTTTAGCATTAGGGGTACCTGTTGTTGCCACTTCTCAAGCAGTGGGTGGCTTACCAGATGAGCTGAAAAAGTATGTTTATATTGCAGACAATTCTATTGAATTTTCTCAACAAGTTCTAGAGATTTTGAAAAATCCTGCCTTGAGAAATCAACTCTGGAAGGAAGGTCAATTTGTTATTAGAGAAATATTAAGTTGGGAAAAAGTAGTATCTAAGTTTGAAAATGATCTTGAAGAAGAACTAAAAAAATTAAAAACAACTAAAAATTAATAACTAATATTGAATAAAGTACAGGAAAAAATACTTGTTATCTCAATCGATTTCCTCTCCATCAACCTTGCATGGATTTTATTCTTTGCTATAAGAGTACAAACAGGGTGGTTCGATCTCATTATCATGCCGGAATTCTTCATTCCTATGCTGGCTGTTTATTTTTACTGGCTTGTTATTTTTACTTTTGTTGGAATGTACCGCACTTGGTTTGCTGCCTCAAGACTTGATGAGCTTTCTACTTTATTCAAAGCTTCTTTTGTTGGAATATTTATTCTCTTTTTTCTGATTTTCCTTGACGATTATTCTCACAGTGTTTCATCTCCAAACAGGATACTAATTTTTATTTATTGGGGAATGCTGCTTGCTTTGGTTGGCTGCGGAAGACTCTTTATCAGGTACTTTCAAAGAAGTTTACTCATCAGGGGAATCGGGCGAAAGAATGTTTTAATTGTTGGCTTCAATAAAAAAGCAAAAGAGGTGCATGATCAGATACTTAAGCATAAAGCATTGGGATTGGATGTAAAAGGATATGTTTCATCAAATGGCTATGGTCCGGAAAATAACTATAAAGAAATTAATGTGATTGGTCCGGTTAAAGAAATTGAAAGGCTTATTGATGAAACAAATGCCCAGGAAATTATTATTGCTCTCGAAAAAGACGATCACGATATTCTGATTCAATTAATTTCTAAATGCGATAAGAAAAATGTGGGGATAAAAATCGTACCTGATCTTTATGAAATATTAAGCGGACAGGCAAAGACTTCCCAGATTTATGGA
>CAYNUV010000096.1:0-8725 GCA_964400245.1 uncultured Ignavibacteriaceae bacterium | reverse complement strand
CAGATTGTAAAATTTTCTGGTTAAAATTAAAAAGGAAAATATAAACACCATGAAAATTGTAAATATGAAAAAGACAGCAAAATATAAATATATCTTCGGCATTTCAGATGTATTTGTAATATTTATTTCTTTCTTCTGTTCTGTTTATGTACTTAGACAGGATGAAAGCCTAAATGTTTTAGAATTTTTTATTAAGTCAGAAGGAATACTTCTTCTATTTTTGTTTCTCTCGATAGTATTCATTTTTATTTTTCAGTTCAATGGTCTTTACCGCATCAACATCATACTTAACAGGGCCACTCATTTAATTACTATTATAAAAGCGCTTTATTATGGTGCTCTTAACATTGTTTTAATTTCTTTTCTAATTAAATCGACTGACATTATTGATTCCCGATTAATTATCTTTACATTTATACTGTTTGCTCTACCATCATTATACATTGTAAGAATAGAACTATTAAGACATCTCTACATAAAACTTAAAAACAACCAATTTAAGAGAAATGTATTAATAATAGGGGATGGTAACACCGGAAAATTATTAGCAACAAAACTAATATTTGAAAATCCAATAGGTATTGAGATTATTGGTTTTGTTGATGATGATTTACAGATTGGTGAAAACGTTGTTGCTGAAAAGAAAGTACTGGGTAGAATTAGTCAGCTTCCCAAAATAATTAATAAATTTAAAATTGATGAGATTCTTATAGCAGTAGAAGATGGTGGATATGAAAAACTTCTTGAGATTCTTGATGACTGCAAGCAGCTTAATGTTAAAGTAAGATTGACTTCTGAACTATTTAGTGTTGTTGCAAGAAAAATTGGAACCGAAAAATATTTTGATATTCCGGTTATTGATGTTTCACCGCAATACTATAATAAAATCAACCTGTTATTTAAAAGAATTTTCGATTTTACAATTGCTTTATCTCTTGTTCTTTTACTTTCACCTATATTGACTATTATAGCAGTGCTTGTAAGAGTAACTTCACGGGGACCAATTTTATTTAAGATTATTGCTATAGGTAAAAACGGGAAATCATTTATATTCTATAAATTCAGATCTATGCTTGTAACCAAAGGTGAAGATGAGGAAAGAAAAACAATGATGATTGAATTTATGAAGGAAAATGAAAATTCAAATGGAAGAAAGATTGTTAATTTAAAACGTATTACCTGGATAGGGAAAATTTTAAGAAAAACCTCTCTGGACGAACTACCACAGTTATTTAATGTTATTAAAGGCGATATGAGCCTTGTTGGACCACGCCCTTGCCTTCCTTATGAATTTGAACACTATGACGATTGGCATAAAAGAAGAGTTAGCGTTTTACCGGGATGTACTGGTGTTTGGCAGGTTTGGGGAAGAAGTTCTGTAAATTTCAGAGAATCAATTGTTCTTGATTTGTATTACATAAATAATATGTCGCCGTGGTTAGATTTACAACTTATTCTGCAAACTATTCCTGCAGTTTTCTTTTTTAGAGGTGCTAAATAAATAAGTAAGGAAAATATGAATATTGGAATAATTGGTATTGGATATTGGGGACCTAATTTAGTCCGCAACTTTTACAACAATTCAAAATGTAAAAAACTTTTTGTAAGCGATTTAAGAGAGGGAAGACTTGAGTATATCAAGAATTTATTTCCCGATGCATCAGTGACTACTAATTCAAATCAGCTTCTTGAAGATAAGAGTATTGATGCAATAGTAATTGCCACCCCTGTTACAACCCATAAAGATCTTGCCATCCGGGCCTTGATAAATAAAAAGCATGTGTTCATTGAAAAACCCTTAACCGACAATTATGATGATGCTTGTGAAATACTTGACTTTGCAAAGAAGATGGATAAGATTGTAGCTGTTGGTCATATCTTCCAATTTTCTCCTTCTGTTACTGCAATGAAAAATTTTATTAATGAGGGCAAACCTGGCGAATTATTTCATTTCAATTCACAACGAATTAATCTTGGGCCTCCTCATGCTTCTATTGATGTTGTTTGGGATTTAGCACCTCACGATCTTTCTATTTTACTATATCTTTTCGATGAATATCCAAATAAAATAAATGCTTATGGAGAAAGCAGATGGTGGAATGGTATTACAGATAATGCTCATATTTTTATTGAATTCCCAAGTAAGAAATCTGCTCATATTCATGTAAGCTGGCTTTCATCAAATAAAACAAGAAAGATTATGTTGTTTAGCGAGAATGGGAATTTTGAATATGACGAAACTAAGAGTGATGAAGAAAAAGTTATTTTTTATGATAAAGGAATTGATAACAGAATTGATCAGAAGTCAAGTGAAAAAACAAAACTTCAATATGGAGTTGGAGAAGTAACAAAGTTGATTTTGCCCAAAGGAGAACCTTTGGCTTTAGAAGTAGATTCTTTTTTAGATTCAGTTAAATATGGTATTGAGCCAATAAACAATGGGGAAATTGGCAAAGAAGTTGTTAGAATCCTGGAAATTACCTCACAGGTTATAAAGGAAAAGATATATGTTTAACTTTTTTGTTCACCCCTCCGCTATTTGCGAATCATCCAAAATAGGTAAAAACACACGCATTTGGGCTTTTTCTCATATAATGAAGAATGCACAAATAGGTGAGGAATGTAACCTTGGAGATCATTCTTTTGTTGAATCAGATGTAATTATAGGTAACAGGGTAACAGTAAAAAATGGAGTAGCAATTTGGAAGGGTGTTACGATAGAAGATGATGTTTTCCTAGGTCCTAATTGCGTTTTGACAAATGATTTATTTCCCAGAAGTAAAGTTTATCATTCAGAATATATTTCCACTTTAATAAAAAAAGGTGCGAGTATTGGTGCTAATGCAACAATTGTTTGTGGCATTACAATTGGAGAATATGCAATGATTGGTGCCGGTTCAGTTGTCACAAAAGATGTTCTACCTTATTGTTTAGTTGTGGGAGTACCCGCAAAGATAGTAGGATATGTTGGAAAGAACGGTAACCGTTTAGAATTTAAGAGTAAAAATATTACTAAAGATACAGAAGGCAATATTTATAAATTGGAAAATAAAATAGTACAATTAGTTGAGGAAAGTAGATGATTATTTCTCAGACCCCTTTAAGGATATCAATTTGCGGTGGAGGGACTGACTTCAAAGATTATTATTCACGTTGTGAAGGAATTGTTATCAGTACAGCTATAGACAAGTATGTTTATGTTATAGTTAAAGAAAGATTTGATGAAAAGATTTACATTGATTATGCTAAAAAAGAAGTTGTAGATGATATTACAGAAATTAAGCATGATCTTGTAAGAGAAGCCGCCAAGAAAGCCGGAATGAAAACCGGGTTTGAAGTAACTATGCTTGCTGATATCCCATCTGAAGGTTCGGGTTTAGGATCATCCAGTAGTCTTACTGTTGGATTGCTAAACTCATTTTATCATTACCAGGGAATTCAACCTACAGCGGAACAGCTTGCAAGAGAGGCTTGTGAAATCGAAATTGATATTCTTGGAAAACCGATTGGAAAACAAGATCAATATATTGCTGCCTATGGAGGCCTTTCATTCATAACATTTAAAAAGGATGAAACTGTTGAAGTTGAAAGAATAAATGTTCAAAACGGTTTAAAGAGAAAACTTGGTGCAAACTTATTATTATTCTTTACAAATGTTACCAGGAAAGCAGATACAATTCTTACCGAACAAAAAGAAAAAATTGTTGATCATTTAGAATATCATAACCTTATTAAAGAACTTGCACTTAAAGCTAAGGACGCAATATTAAATAAAAAGGTTGATAAAATTGGTAACTTGCTTACAGAAAATTGGAATCTTAAAAAAGAATTATCTTCAAACATAACAAATACGTTAATTGATGAAATGTATGATAAAGCAATTCAGGGAGGAGCCACCGGAGCTAAAGTTTCTGGAGCCGGAGGAGGAGGTTTCCTTTTAACGTATTGTAAGCGGGATAAACAGGATCAACTTAGAGAATCAATGGCTGAATACAGAGAAATGCCTTTTCTTCTTGAACCTTACGGAAGTAAAATTATTTTTAATTATTCCCGCTACAACTGGAAATAGTATTTTCTTCATTTCATTTATAAAAACTTAATGTCAACAGTTCTTGTTACCGGTGGCGCAGGATTTATTGGGTCACATACAGTAGATAAACTTATACAACTTGGTTATAAAGTAAAAATATTAGATAACCTTCAAAAACCTGTTCACTTAAAAGGTAAACCAAAGTACATAAATAGTAAAGCTGAGTTTATATTTGGTGATGTTCGTAACAAACAAACTTTAGAAGATGCTCTTAAAGATGTTGAGTATGTTTATCATTTAGCTGCCTACCAGGATTATCTTCCGGATTTTTCTACCTTCTTTGATGTTAATACCAAAAGCACTGCTCTTTTGTATGAATTAATAGTTAAAAAAAAACTTCCAATTAAAAAAATAGTTGTTGCTTCTTCCCAATTTGTGCAAGGAGAAGGTCTTTATAAAAAAAATGATGGAACTATTATTTCACCTCATCAACGGCCTATGTCTCAATTGGAAAAAGGTGAGTGGGAATGGCAGGATGAAAATGGAAAACATATGCAATGGTTATGGACATCTGAGACTCATGCTAATCCACCAAATTCATATGCAATATCAAAATATTCGCAGGAATTAATTGCAATGTCCTTAGGCAAAAGATATGAAATACCATCTGTTGCCGTAAGATATTCTATTGTTCAGGGTCCAAGGCAATCATTTTATAATGCTTATAGTGGTGCCTGCAGGATTTTTAATCTGCATTACTACTTTGATAAATCGCCTACTCTTTATGAAGATGGTTTGCAGCGACGTGATTTTGTAAATATTCACGATGTGGTTGATGCTAACATTTTAGTTATGCAAAATGATGAAGCAAACTATAATGTATTTTGTGTCGGAGGTGGAAAGGATTATACGGTTAAAGAGTTTGCTGAGATTGTTGCATCCGTTCATAATAAAAAACATATAGAGCCAAAACTTCCTGGTGAATTCAGAGTTGGAGATACCAGGCATACTTGTTCGGACATTTCCAAATTAAAAAGACTTGGATGGAGCCCTAAAAGGAATGCCAATGATTCAGTCGAAGAATATCTTGAATATTTAAAAGAACAAACTGATATAGAAGATATTTTAGACTATGCTGAAAAAACTATGAAGCAACTTGAGGTTGTCAGGAAAATTAAGAAACAATGAAAATAATTCCGAATTGATATGAAAGCTTTTCTTTTAGCTGCAGGATTGGGAACACGCTTAAAACCTATTACAGATACTATCCCGAAATGTTTAGTCCCAATTTGTGGTAAGCCTTTATTAGGCTGGTGGATTAAGCTTTTCAACACACATGGTATTACTGAAGTATTAATAAATCTTCATCATTTCCCTGAAAAAGTTAAAGAATATGTAGAATCAAATTCTTCAGGGATTAAATTTCATTTTTTCTTTGAAGAAACTTTGCTTGGCAGTGGTGGAACACTCAGGGAGAATAAAGACTTTGTTAAGAACGAAAAAGAATTTTACATTTTGTATGCTGATAATTTAACAAATGTTGATCTATCGGCATTTTTAAGATTTCACAGACTACATAATAATTTATTAAGTATGGGATTGTTTAAAACACAAAATCCATCAGCCTGTGGAATAGCTTTAGTTGATGAGCAGGGGATAATAACAGATTTTGAAGAGAAGCCGAAAATGCCAAAATCATCTTTAGCAAATGCAGGAATATTTTTATCTTCACCCGAAATTCTTAACTTAATTCCTGAACATAAAATTACAGATGTTGGATTTCATTTAATTCCAAAACTCGTAAATAAAATGAATGGCTGGCTTATTAATCAGTATTTGGTAGATATTGGCACTCATGAAAATTTAAGAAAAGCAGAAGCTGAATGGAGTTCTTTAATTAATAAAAATTGAGGAGTCTTTATGGAATTTAAAAACTATGTTACATATTTAGAAAAATCAATTGATTCAGTTGATGTTTCCCAGGTAGAAACATTTATAAACCTGTTGTATGATGCTTATAAAACCAGGAAAATGGTTTTTGTAATTGGCAATGGAGGATCAGCTGCTACTGCTTCTCATCTTGCCCAGGATCTTGCAAAAGGAACCCGTACAAACCTTGAACAAAAAGATAGAATTAAAGCATTGAGCTTAACTGATAATTTACCTTTTGTTACGGCTTTAGGTAATGATGATGGCTACGATACAATCTTTGAACAGCAGTTAAGAACATTTGCTTCCCCGGGTGATATACTGGTATCAATCAGCGGTTCAGGTAATAGTCCTAATATTATTAGAGCTGTTGAGTGGGCAACTAAAAATGAATTAATAACAGTTGGAGTAACAGGATTTAACGGTGGTAAATTAAAAACAATAAGTAAATACTCAGTTCACGTTCCATTAAATGATATGTGTACTTCTGAGAGTATTCATTCAATTATTTTTCATTATGTTATTCTGAAAATACAGAAGTTGATGAATGAAGCAAATAAAAATTGATTCTTCTTTGCCGATGGTTCATGTAGTTGTTTAATTATTTACTTTAGATTTTTCCTTGTAAACTTTCCCCTGTAATTAATTTTCAATTTTAACATAATTTAATTTTCAATCCCTTTTAAAAACAAAAAAGGCTGTTCTTTTGAAACAGCCTTCTCTTTTATTTTCTAAAATTATAATCTACGTTAAAATCAATTTTATTAATAAAAATGTAAGAGCAATAAAATATCCTACACCAAGATTAAACTTAATAATATCTTTAGTTTTAATGCGTGGAAACGAGCTTAGTTCAACGTCATTAACTGATTTTTCTAATGACTGTATTTTCTGATAGTTTAACATTTTTATAACTCCTCATTTTCACAATTAAAGTATAAATAATTATGCCATAAGAAGTCGTTATTTTAGCGAAAATGAACTATATTCGAAAGAACCAATACTTCATTCTGAAAAATTTACCGGTAAAAAAGTGCAAAAAAAGCACCATTTATAATAGTGCCTTCAATATAAAGAGTTACTTATTATTTTTAATTTTCTCTAATAAGAACAACTCTTCGATTTTTCATTCTACCATACTCTGTGTTGTTATTTGCGATTGGGAATCTGTCACCCATATCATAAACATGGAATTGGAAAGAAGGTAATCCTTTTGATACAAAATAATTTAATATTGCTTCCGCTCTTCTTAAAGAGAGAGTACGAACCATTAAATTTTCAGTTTCCTGTCTGTCTGTATGTCCTTCAATACGCCAATTATTATCAGGGTAAAGTTGTAATAGTTTTACAATTCTATCCAGTTCATTTTGTGCTTCTGGTAAAATATCTGCTTTTCCCGAATAAAATGTCGCTTCCCCCTCAATGATAATTTCTTTTGGGGCACCAATATACTCCCCATCCTTTGTGTCTTCAGCAGGACAACCATTATTCGAACGTGGTCCTACAACATCAGGGCATTTGTCTTCAGCATCGAGTGATCCATCTTCGTCATTATCCGGGTCAGGACAACCATCCTCATCATTAAATTTATCTAAATCCTCAGATTCATTGGGACACTCATCTAACTCATCTATTATATTATCTCCATCATTATCAATATCAGGGCATCCATCATCGTCTAAATATCCATCAAAATCTTCAGGAGTATTCGGGCATTTATCCAAATAATCCTGAACTCCATCCTTATCATTATCCGGATCAGGGCATCCATCATTATCTTCAAATCCGTCAATATCTTCGGGTTCATCGGGACATTTATCTATACTATTTATTATACCATCCTCATCACTATCTTTCTTAACAAAAAATGAGTAAGAAAATCCAATAACTCCTGTTGCAAAAAAGTCTTTATTTGTTCCTGTTGTAACATCATCGAGGTCATCAGAATTTGAGAAATGGAATCCTCCCTCTAATTTCAGGCTTATATTTTCTGTGATTGCGTATTTTAATCCCAAATCGAAATCATACAATGTTGCACTTCTTTTATATTCATCCAACGAATTTCGTGGAGCCCTATTTCCATTTTCAAGTTTAGGGCTGAACCAAATATTACTTAATCCCACTGATATGTAAGGAAAGTATTTATCTTTAATAGAATAGGAATAAATTAATCCTAAGCCTGATAAGTACATTTCCGTATTAATCATATCTGGAAGATTTGTTCCTTTACCAGATAACGTGATTATTTTATTTTGATCCTTACTATAAAGCTGCTGGCCACCGCCAAAACCTCTGATACCAAAAATGTGATTGCTTGATGTTGGCAGATAATATTCAATTCCTGCTGTAATTCTTCCGCCAGGTTTTGATTCGGCATAGTCTGTTTTCCCTATAGTAATTCCCAAATCGAGGGATGTTACTAAAGTCCCGGAAAAAGCATGAATTTTAGTTTGAGATTTTACTTGATTTAAATTTAATAAAGTGATTAGTAAGATTATAAAACTAAAATTGAAGTATTTCATTGATAAGATAGTTTTAATTTTAATGGACAAATATAGCTAATAAAGTGTCACAAATTATTAGTTTAAAAATAAAAAAACCCGAAAGATATTATCGGGTTTTAATTTTAATGAGAAAAGATTATAGAAATTTCAAACCTAAATATAGATATAGGAATATAAATTCAAAGTTCAAAGTTACTGTTTAGTTTTAACTTTTCGGTCAAATCTTTTTTTACCTTTTTTTGTATCATCATTTGAGTAATAA
>CAYNUV010000095.1:0-8728 GCA_964400245.1 uncultured Ignavibacteriaceae bacterium | reverse complement strand
ACATAAGTTTTAGGGCTTCCGTTTGAAGATGCAAGTTCTTGTACTCCTTTACCAACTTTGGAATTTCCATCATCTTCATTAAGAACTCTAACTACACGAACTCCCTGCTTTTCATTAACACCAAGGAATAAAGGATCTCTCACAAGGATGAGGTCTATTTCCTCGTTAATAGCATTAAGCAGTGGAACAGAAACAAGTTCTGTTAAAATATGTTCCAGCAATACATCGCCATATAATGTTTTTTGAAAATTTGTCGGTTTGATTGGAGCTGTCACTCTGAATTCGAGCGGCTTTGTATCCGAATCTGTTACCAGGATAGCTCCCATTATTCCTGCATCATTTTCTAAAGTATATGTTTCAAGAAAAGCAACTTTACGAAGATCCATTTATGCCTCCGATACTAAAATCTTCATTGATGAAAAAATTCCTATGACCATTTGTAACAATTCTATTAATTGCAGTTAATGCTCAACAGTTTTAATTTACTTCATTTTCAA
The DNA here is from genome assembly GCA_964400245.1 of uncultured Ignavibacteriaceae bacterium. GTDB lineage: Bacteria > Bacteroidota > Ignavibacteria > Ignavibacteriales > Ignavibacteriaceae > RBG-16-34-14. The sequence goes on along the minus strand of CAYNUV010000095.1, from coordinate 8,231 downwards.
TGCCATTCTGATACACTATTTTACTTTTTAGAATTAAGTTGATTTTGCCAAACATTTCAAATAAATTTTAGGAGTTTGGTAAATAACAGCAAGTTAAAAATGGAAAGTAATAACTAATATTTTCCGAATGAATAATTGATTAGCTCTAATTTGGTTGTATAAAACCATGTAAACAAAATCTGATAGTAAGAAAATTATGGTAATTTTTACCGGGTTTGCTTTTGTTTTAGGAGAAAATATACCTTAATAAAAAGCACACTTCACAATAACACTAATACTTTCAATCTTAATTCTAATATGTAGACATAGCACGCTATGTCCCACTATCAATATTAATTTTATAAAACTCCCATTTCTTTTAAAAGAAAATCTGCCCCGCCAACTTTTTGTGTTACAAACAAAACATATCGAATATCAACACCAATTGATCTTGAGTAAACTTCACTCCATGCGAAATCATTTATTGTTGCTTCATAAACCCGGTCAAAATTAACACCCACAAGCTGACCGTAAGCATCAAGAACGGGGCTTCCCGAATTGCCGCCGCTTGTATCTGTATTATATAAAATAGCAACAGGAACATCATTTAATTCTTCATCTTTAAATTGTCCAAGATCATTTTTATTGTAAAGCTCAACCAGTTTTTTGTTGATCTCGTAATCTCCGCTTTCTTTACCCTTCTCTATAACTCCTCTTAAGGTTGTTATTGGAGAATAGTAAGTCGCATCAGAAGGTGAGTACCCTTTAACATTTCCATAAGTTAAACGCAAAGTGCTGTTTGCATCCGGAATAAAATCTTTTGAAAGCCAAAGTTTTTTTGCTTCCATATATTTTGGAAGAAGAATATTAAGATTGCTTTCCCTGAGATTATTTCTTTTTGTTTCAGACTCATTTACATCTTCTAATTCCTGAATTAATTCAAGGAGTGGATCATCAACCGATTCAAGCTCATCTTCCGAATATTCAATTATCTCTTTGTAATTATCTTCATCAAGAAGAATTGTTTCATCATAAATTTCACTTAAATAATTTTCATCCATCTTCTTAAATATTTCCATTCCCGAAGTTTCCGGAAACTTAGCAGCATCCAATAAAACTTTAATGAAATATTTTTTACCAACATCCTGATATAAATCTTTAAATAAGTTACTAATTGCTTTATCAAAATTTTCCTTCCCCTTTTCAGTATAAAGTGATTTCCGCTCGTTCTCAGGTTTTTTCATTTCAAGCTTTTTTTCTACAAGAATTTCTGCAAGCCTGTAAGCAACTGAATACCGGCTTATCATCGTGAACATTAAAGGAAGCCTGCCGGATTTGAAAAGATCATTATATACTTCTTCAATTTCACTTATTGTATTTCCATATTTTGAATTCAGATCATTTTTTGATTTAATAAAATCATCAAGCTGTTTATCCTCTACTTTCTTTTTCTCAATAAGCTTTAATCTTTCAATTCCCTGGATTTTACTTCTGTGATTTTTTTCTACATTTGCTAAGCTTTTGATTCGTGAAGAAATCTTTAGTGCAAACTCAGGATCGTTACTCCCCTTCTCTTCATAAGTATTTATCATCCATTTGTACAAATCGGAAATATATGGAAGCTGAAAATACTTTTGGTATTGAATAAAGAAAGAAGGTTGATGTTTAAATGTTCTTCCGGGATATCCCATTACAAAAACAAAATCTCCTTCCTGAACACCATTGGGATTTACTTTTAAAAATCTCTTTGGTTTGAACGGAACATTTTCTGAAGAATACTTAGCAGGTGTACCATCAGGAGCCACATAAGCACGAACAAAAGAAAAATCACCTGTATGTCTTGGCCAAACCCAATTATCAGATTCGCCGCCAAACTCACCGATATTTCTTGGAGGAACATAAACAAGCCGGACATCATTAATAATTTTATAACGGAATAAAACATAAGTTTCACCAGTGAACATTTCAGAAACTACAGCAAGGATTGTAGAATCTTTTTCTTCTTCTTCCTTTACAATCTCTTTTATTTTCTTTTCAATCAATTCTGTTCTTTTAGAAATATCAACTGTATCATTAGCAGCTTTAAGTATGATTTCTGAAACATCTTCATAAGATTCAGTAATACGACAAGTCAATCCTTCAGCGGGAATTTCTTCTTCTCTTGTCTTTGCCAGAAAGCCATTTTCAATGAAATTATTTTCAAGGGTACTTGCTCTTTGTATTGTACCAAACACACAATGATGATTTGTAATTATTAATCCTTCTTCGGAAACAAAAGAGCCGCTGCATCCGCCAATATTAACAAGTGCATCAACAATACTAATTCCATCAGGGTTATAAACTTCATCAACACTTATCTTAAGGCCAGCTTCATTAAGATTAAGTTTGTGAATTTCACTGAGGGGAAACATTCCCTCTTCAGGAAGAAAAGAAGTTGTACCTGAAAAAATAGTTATAAATAAAAAGCTGAATGTAAAAATTAAAATGCGGTTCTTCATATTAAATCCTTTAAAGACTAAGGTAATTACACGGGATTTAAAATAAATAAAAAAGCCCGAATAAATCGGGCATCATATTAATATTAAAACGAATTTCAGTTTCTTACCAAAGATTCAGGCAGTCTTTTTGCAACTGAAACAAAGAAACCAATCACCATAACAGCAACACCCATCCAAACTAAGTTTATAAAAGGTTTAACACTTGCTGTTACAGAAAGTATTTCCTTTTTCTCTTCTGTTTTTTGTGTTTGCTTTCCATCAAGAGTTGATAAAGAAATATCAATCTTGCCGGCTAAAAGATTCAGCAAATCAATTTTAATATTTAAATTTTTAATTGATTCTGAAGTAAACTCTGTTTTGCCTGAAATTGATTTTCTTTTCAGCTCAAACTCTTTTTTTACTCCATCCTTCTCCGCAATAAGTTTAGCTCCCATTTCAAAATCTTTCCCCTCCTGCATTGCCTGCATTGTTTCAGGAGAAATATCAAATTCATTAAATGTAATTTTCACTCCATTAAATTCTGTTGATCCGCCTTTCTGAAGCTGAGTAACAGAGCCATCATGACTGTGGCCATCTCCACCTTCTTCATATCCTATAGGAGAAACGTAAATATCCTTAGTAAATGTTGTAAGGATTGCCGGCTCCCTCATTAAACCATTATTAAATTCACTTATGTACATAACCGGAGAAACAGAATAAACTTTATCTCCCTTTTTAATATCAACATTAAAAGCATACTTTGTTTCATTTTCAATCGGTTGGAAACCGGTAAAAGTCATCTGGTAACCAAAGGCTTCCTTAGGTTCACCCTTAATAAGGTCTATGTCCGTTTCATCACTATATGCAGCAGAACCAATTACACCAAGAATAAATAATGCAATACCTATATGTGCAACATAAGCGCCAATCATCTTTATATTTCCGCGGATAATTTTAATTGCAATCTCAGCATTAACGAATAGGGAAAATGAAGCCGACAAAGCAAGAAGTATCATCATTATATCTGTTACTTTTCCGAATAAAACAATTAGTGCAGTCAAGATTATTGAAGCAGAAACTGAGAAGATAGATTTTTTTATAAGCTCTTCTTTTTTTGTATTCTTCCATTTTAGTAAGATGCTCAAACCATTAAGCAAACCTATTATTATTGCAAGAGGAATATGCATTTCGTTATAGAAGAAAGTATCAACTGCTTGTCCGAATATGGGTGCTGAAGTTCCGACAAGAATAATTATTGCAGATGCACTTATGACAATTGCTGCTGTAAATAATGCAAGATCACGCGAAAGCAATCCTTCATCAACAGGAGTTTCTTCAGTTAAAGTCTTCCACCTGTAAATCAGCATTCCAAAACCAAGTGCTATAAAAGTTCCAATGAAGATTATAAGGAATAAATAAACAATCATCCCGGGATCAACAAAGGAATGAACAGAAGCATCTCCAAGCACTCCGCTTCTTGTTAAGAATGTACTGTAAAGGACAAGGATGTATGTCATCAAACAGAGAATGAGATTTGTTTTTGCAAATCTGCCTATTCCACCTTTAGCCTGGCTTTTTCTCTGCACAAGTAAAGTATGAACAGAAGCAACACCAACAAGCCATGGAATCAAGCTTGAGTTTTCTACAGGATCCCATGCCCAATAACCGCCCCAGCCAAGCATTTCATAAGCCCAGTAACCGCCAAGCATAATTCCAAGACCAAGAATTCCTGTTCCAGCTAAAACCCAGGGGAAAGCTTGTTTTACCCAATCTTTGTAATCATTTTTCATCATAGCTGCTAATGCAAAAGCAAATGGCACTGTTGCCATTGAGAAACCGGTGAAAAGAATCGGCGGATGAATTTGCATCCAGAAATTAAGAAGCTGAGGATTTAATCCTTTACCATCTATTATAAGATCGTGAACTGAAATACCGGCTGAAGAAAGAACCGCGTAAAGTTCACTGCTCATTTTTATAAAATTCTGCCCGGTTGAATTATCACTAAAAACAAAATTTTGAAGCAAGGGCATACTAACTATCGCTTGATTCAGAGTTTTCATATTTAAGAAAACCTGCTCTGTCCAGATGTACGCGAAAGGATTTTTGAATAATGGTGAAACCATTATCAGAATAAAAGTTGTTGCAAGAGTAAACACAGCCATCACTCTTGGTTCAAGATCACCTCTCTTTGAAGTATAAGATTGCAAAACTATTCCAACAATTGAAGTAAGAAGAAGCCAGAGCATAAAGCTTCCTTCCTGACCTCCCCAGAAAGAAGCAATTAAAAATCCAGTCGTTAACGAATTCTGGCTGTAGCTGTAAACATATTTGTATTCATAAGAATGAGTAAGTAAAGCATGCCACAATAATGTTGATGCAACGATTACAAGCATTGCCATTAAATGATAACCGATGCGTCCATAATTAAGAGTATTCTTATATCCTCTGTAATTGAGGAAATACATCATCATAGTGAAAATGCTGCAAGTCAAAGCTAATGTTAAAACTATACTGCCTATCATTTAATCCTCATTTCCTGATACTTGTTGCCTGATGCTGGATACTTGATTCCGGATAAAATATTTTTTGTTACTATCATTCATTAATTATAATTAAAATTTTAAAGTATTTCATTTAGTTCATCTACTGTAATTTTTGCCTGACGCAGAATTGATTCTAACGTTGTTGGATTTAAATCCTTATTATGAAAAGGAACGGTAACCAGAAGATTTCCTTTTTTCATTTGTACGTGACTTCCTTTTCTTCTCACTTCTATAAAATCAATTTTCTTCAATGCTTTTATTATTTCTATTGGCTTAACTACGGGTAGTTTAGGCATAAGCATTAACTGTAAAGTTTATTTTAAGCATAAACTTTTCAAGTATTTTATCCTGATTTCTTAATAGAGGATTATCTTCTTCCGAAATGGGACGTAAAATAGGAAGATTATTTTCAACTGCCGTTTCAATGTATAGAGATACTGCTTCAATTAAATTATTCTTAGCTTCTAAAGTTGTTTCACCTTCAGTGGCAACATCTAATTCCAGGCATATTGCACTTATAGAGGGATTTTCTTTTAACAAAACACCTGTAAATACAAATTTAGATTGTTCCATATCATTTATTCCTTATTTTCGTTTTCCCTATGCTCTATACCTTTGCTAAATGCTTGAAGTTTTCGTCTTTTGTTCATCAAATTGTTCTTCATACTTGCTTGGGCATTTTGTTAAGATATCTTTTGCATGAAAATATCCATTACGGTATTCCCCTGTAACGACAACGCTCACAGCAGATTCAAAATTATTTGGTATTGTTCCGTTATACATAACTTTCATTTCAACTCCCTTTGCATCCTGCAGGTAAAAGCTGAATGTTTTATGTTCTTTATTTATTTCGTAATTCTTTTCCTTAACCCATTGCCCGGTTGCTTTAACAATTTTACCTTTTTCTTTTACAATATTAAAATCTTCTTCATACTGAATATTACTTTGTGTAAAAAGATATCCCATCAAACCAAGGAATACCACAATAATAAACCCACCGAAAACATATTTGTTCTTCATGATTTTTCTCCTAATTCTTTTTCAACATTTTTAATTCTTTTGTCTAAGTTCAACAAGTAAAAGAAAATCCCTATCCAGACAATTAAAACAATTATCATTACAATATATATCGCATTCTTTTCTAAGAATTCCATTTATCCTCTTATTAAAATTTGTTTGTTTAGTTTATCTCTGTAAATAAGTGATTTATATCCGAGTCTCCACATCCAGAAGTAGAGAATGGTAAACCCGATTAAAGATAAAAAGAAAATAAGCTGCATATTACCATTCATTTTGAAATTTATTACAGGGCCGGCATTTGTATCATCAGCAGAACCGGGATGAAGGCCCGTCATTATTCTCGGCATTATAAAAATAAAAAACGGAACTGTTACAAAAGCTATAATTGCATAAACAGATGAGAGTGTTGCCCGCTTCTCTTCAGATTCTATTGAAGATCTTAAGGCGAACCAAGCACCATAAATTAATAGAAGTGCAAAGATACTTGTTTGTCTTGGATCCCAACTCCAGAAAGAGCCCCATGCAAACTTTGCCCAGACTGCCCCGGTTACCGTTGCAAGAATGCAGAATATAATTCCCAATTGTGCAGCAGCATAAGATTTTGCATCATCATCAAGATTTTTCTTTCTTAAATATTTGAAACTGTAAATCGCTGTCATAAAAAATGCTATTACAGTCAGCCAGGCAGTAGGAACATGAAAGAAAATAATTTTTGCATTTTCTTCAAGACCTTTTATATAAGGAAACTCATACCAGGCTTGTGGATTCTCAACTATTGGAAAAGAGATTCCAGCTATTGAGACAAAACATAATAACAGAAATAAAAATATTTTCCAGATCATTTATTTAACAAGGATTATGTTCTTAAAAATACTATTCTTTCCAGATAAAATCGAAAAGCATATAAGAAGTTGTAAGAATAATAATATCATAACACACTACAATTGCCAATTCAAACTGTGCAGTTTCAAAGCTTGTGCCATCCATTGAGAACAAAGTTAATTGTACGGATGTTAATATCAAAGGTAATAGGATCGGGAATGATAATACAGGATATAGTGTACCTTTTGCACCTGCTTTTGAAATTATGGCTGCAATTATTGTTGACGCAAACGCCAATCCTATATTACCCAGTATAAATGATACAAGAAAAAGGGCAAAATTTCTAAGAATAAAAGCTTCAAAAAGTGCGGAATAAAGAATTGCTATAACGGTATTCATTGCAAAAACTAAAATAAGATTGAACAGCAGTTTTCCCGAAAATACAGTTGATGGAGCTGCAATAAGTTGAAGTGTTAATGAAGTTCCTCTTTCTTCCTCGCTTACAAAAACTCTTGATAAACCGGACATTGAAGTGAAAAAAATCACAACCCAGAATAAGCCGCCCGTTAAACTCTCACTTATTCTTTCATTCCCGATTGAAAAAAGAATAACACTAAGCGTTACAATCACAAACATTGCGAGAGAGTTTATGGCATAGCGGGTACGGAGCTCTGAATTTATATCTTTTTTAAATAATGCGAATGATTTCATTTAATTAATTTTCAATGGAACACGGATAAAACAGATGACACTGATTTGCACGGATATAATCTGTGTAAATCTGCGTTATCCGTATCATCAGTGTTCTATCTTTTGCTTTCATTTTTTATAAATATTTAAATCAAAAATTTTCTCGCACATACTCAAATCATTTTTCTCATTCGAAGCAATAATTACTATACTCTTACTTCCCTCCTCCTTCAACAGTTCATAAACAACTTCTTTTCCTTCATCATCAAGATTGGATGTTGGTTCATCCAGAATTATTAATTGGGGTGAGTGCATTAATGCAAAAATAAATTTTAATCTCTGCTTCATTCCTGATGAATATACTTTTACAAGATCATCTTTGCGATTGAAGAGAAGAAATTTATTTAAGAGATCATCAACTCTTTCTTTATTAAAAGGGATTCCTCTTATCTCTGAAAAGTAATTGAGATTTTCATAAGCTGTGAATTCATCATACAAAACAAGGTAAGGGGAAACGAGCCCGATATGATTATGAAGTTTCTCAGGTTTTATTTCGCTTCCGTTAAGATTGTGAAAAAGCTTACCTGATGATGGAGAAATAATATTTGCAATTATTTTAACAAGAGTTGATTTGCCTGAACCGTTAGGACCTGATATTCCAAAAATTATTGAGGAGTTTAAATTAAAGCTGATATCTTTG
>CAYNUV010000094.1:0-8816 GCA_964400245.1 uncultured Ignavibacteriaceae bacterium | reverse complement strand
ATTATACGGCTTGCAAGAAATCTTCAAAGTCATTCAACATCAAATGCATCTTCCATTTCACAGGCTGCATCATATGCCGCATTATCCCAGCATTCAAAAGAAATTGATATTATGGTTGAAGAGTTTAAGCAGCGAAGAGATTTTATAGTTGCTGAGTTAAATAAAATCCCGGGAATAAAATGTCCGTTGCCGGAAGGTGCATTCTATGTCTTTTATGATGTCAGTGCTTATTATGGTAAGAGTGTAAACGGATTTGAAATAAAAGACTCAACCAGCTTTTGTAATTATCTTCTTATGGAACAAAATGTTGGCTTAGTACCGGGAATTGCTTTTGGAAATGATAATTGCGTCAGGATGTCTTATGCTTGTTCGCATGCTCAGATAGTGGAAGGATTGGAAAGAATTAACAATGGCCTGAAAAAAATTAATTAATTATTTGGCGTTGTCCTAAAAAATTAGACAATGCCAATTTTTTATCATTATCATCATTTAATATCGCGTTTTATGTAGTTAGTAATCAACTCCACATGCAGGCGTTCTTCATTTTATCCACAAGAAAATTTCTTTATAACAGTTACAACATTAACTATACTTTACCGCAATAGATTATGACCTGAAATATTTTCATAGGTATTTATACGTATAACTAAATTAAAAATTACGTACTTATACTGATTCCTTTCTAAAAATATTTTCATATAATTGTCGGAAATAAGTCTATACTCATCTTCATCAATTAATTTTTGTAAACTATTATGAAGATTAAAAGCATAAAATTCTCAATTTCTCTCTTTGTGCTGAATCTTTTCATAAATTTTTATCTAATATTTATTTCCCTTATACTTGTTCTTAATCCCTTCTCTCTTCCTTTTTACAAAAACAATTATTATACTGGTTTTACTTAGCTTTGCTTCAACTTATAAGTCCTTTACAATTTCTTAGGGAGATAATATTATGAAAAGTTTTTTTTTTTGTATTGCTTGTACCACTTTATTCTCTTGCACAAGAAGAGGATCCATTGAAATTCTTCCCTCATCAAACTGGTGATATGTGGGAGTATTTTTACTATGAATCCCCTTCGTATGTTGATACCGTCCAGAATTTTACAATTTCCGATTCTATAGATTTTCAAGGAATAATACACATTACACAGTATGCAAGGAATATAAATCCTGTTCAATATCCATATAATTTTTTAGATACCAGCTATTACATGATAGACTCATCCTTCAATGTTTTCGGCCCTGGTGGTGGAGGACCTGGTTCAGAGAATTATTTAATATACAAGCTTAATGCACAACAAAATCACCAATGGGTATTATATGATTATTCTGGAGGTATTGGTGGCACTGGTTATGAAATGGCTCGTGTTAATGAAGTATGGGAAGATGAACTATTTGGGATAGAAACCACTTTTAAATCATATGTTTATTATTATGCATCAGATACCACAGACACTATTGGTTCGCCAAGTGTTTTAGTCAGGTATGTCGATATATTAGCATATGGTTTGGGGTTGTTTAGACGTGGCAGTGGCGATGCAACTGGAGATATTTATTTAAAGGGTTGTGTAATAAATGATACTTTGTATGGTGATACTACCAATGTAATCACTTCCGTAAAGGACTTATCAGATAATTTACCGCTTCAACTTGAACTTCTTCAAAATTACCCAAATCCATTCAATCCTGTGACAAAAATAAGATTTCAAATACCAGGAAATAATTTTGTCGGGTTAAAAGTATTTGATCTTTTGGGAAATGAAGTTATGGTCTTGGTCAATGAAGTAAAACCTGCTGGAATTTTTGAAGTTGATTTTAATGCATCAAATCTTCCAAGTGGTATGTACATTTATTCTCTTCAAGTAAATGACTTTATTTCCAATCAGAAAATGTTGCTTTTAAAATAAGACTTTAAAAGAATCAAGGGCGAGAAAAAATACTCGCCCTTTTTTATTAATTTTTTATCATCATCATTAATGATCTGTGCAATTCATCTACCTGGACTTTTTCTCCTGTCCATAGCTCAAATGATTTTGCTGCCTGCTGCACAAGCATTTTCAACCCATCTAAAACAATAGCTCCTTGAGAAGCTGCAAGCTGTAAGAGCTTGGTTTCCGGCGGATTATAAACAAGATCAAAAACAAGCTGGTCTTTTACAAATGAATTGGAGAGAGTTGTAATTGAATCATCAATTTCAGGGAACATTCCTACTGAAGTTGTATTTACAATTAGCTTGCTCTCATTAAATATCTTCACAAGATCAGGCGGGAATAACTCACGGGTTTTTATGGAAGTATATTTCATTTTATCGCTGAAATAATTTTTAAGAGCTTCAGCACGTTGTTCGGTTCTATTGATAATAAAAATTTTTTTAGGTTTGAAATACCTGATAAGAGCATAAATAACAGCACGTGCACCTCCACCTGCGCCAACTACACTAACTTCCTTACCACTAATTTCATTTTTATAAGGCATTAAAGTAGCAAGTACACCATCAACATCAGTATTAAATCCATTCAGTTTCCCATGATCATTTACTACTGTATTTACAGAACCAATTATGGATGCTTCTTCAGATACATTATTTAATAAATGAATTATGTTTTCCTTATGCGGGATCGTAACGTTGAACCCTTTAATATTTAATGCTACCATCCCTCTCAAAGCATTTTTTAAATTAACCGGCGGTACATCAAATGGCAGATAAATGTAGTCCATATTTTTCATCTGGATTGCAACATTATGTATAAAAGGAGAATATGTTTGCTTTATCGGATGACCAATCAATCCAACTAATTTAGTATTCAGGTGAAAAGCATCTTTCATAAAATCAATAATTCCTAATCATTTGTTCACAGAATTTTTTATAAAACAAAGTAATTTATAATAAGTATGTTCTGATGAAAAAATCAGAATTCAAATTTCCCCCAGGAGCTTCTTGAATAATTTTGAAGATTTGATTTCAGGATATTCCTTAGCAAACTCTGTCCGTATAGCAGGATTAATATTAAACGCTGCTTTAAGACAATCAACGGCTTCCTGGGTTCTGCTGAGAATAAAATTTATTTTTGCTTTGCCATAATATGATGAAGCATCTGAGGGATTAATTTTAACACACTTATCATAAGCATTTAAAGCTTCAAGCCAGTCACCCATTTCAAACAAGGTTTCAGCAAGATTATAGTTTATTTCATAGCTGTCAGGTTCAATCTTCAATGCTGCAATATAACTTTTAGCAGCTTCCTGCAATTTGCCAAGTGAATATTCAAGATCAGCTTTGGCAAACCATGCATCGGCATTATCCTGTGAAAGTGTAATTGCTTTATTAAAATCTCTTAATGCAAGATGAAATTTACCGGCAGAGTCATAACAAAATCCGCGGGCAAGAAATGCTTCATAATAATCATCATTTATTTTGATAGATTCAGAAAAATATTTTATCGAATTAGGCAAATCTCCAAGTTCATCATAAATATTTGCAATGTTAAAGCAGGATGATTCATCTTGAGGATCGAGCTCGTGAGATTTTTTGAAACACTCTATTGCATGTTCATATCTTCCAAGATCGGCTAAAGCATTTCCTTTATTAAACCAGGCTGTAGAAAAATTTTCATTGATAGATAAGGCTAGATCATAATATTCAATTGCTTTTTCAAATTGATTTAGCTTTCCAAGGACAACTCCCTTGTTAAACCAGCCACTTGGATTATAAGGCTGCAAATCACTAAAGCTTTCATATGCCTTTAAAGCTTCATGCAGCCTGTTAAGATTTTCAAAACAATACCCTAATTCAAAGTAAGCTTCAGCATATTCATTATCAATTTCGATTGCTTTACGAAGGTATTCAATAGCTTCTAAATCTTTATTTTGCCTCTGAAGTAATAAACCCAAACTGAACATTGCTTCTTCATTACGAGGATCTAGTTTTAAGGCTTCGAGAAGTGATTCATTTGCTTGTTTAAAAAGTTCAAGTTCTTCCTCCGACACAGCTTTTTCAATATAGGTTTCCGCATCGGCAGGATTTAATGATAAAGCTTTTTCAAAACATTCAATAGCTTCTTCAGGTTCAAATAAACCATTAAAAATAATCCCCTTCTTAACCCAGTATTCAGAATTGTAAGGAAAAACTTCGAGCAGCCTTTCTATAAAAAATAATCCATCATCGTAAAGATCATTCTCCTGGCAAAGTTGAATTATATCTTCAATTTCTTCAACAGAGTTATAAACGCCACCGCTCTCAATTATCTCTCTATACTTTTTAATTTCCTCTTCAAGATTACCATCTCCCAAATCAGAATCATTGCTGAAGTCAGAATCAAAATCAGCCATCAAAATTCTCCATGTGTTTGAAATGCCCGAAAAAATGTATTACTTAAAAACAAGAAAATCAAGTTGCATTCTGTATGATTATGAGTCAAAAAATTAATTATCAATGTTTCAGATAGAATTCTTATCTAAGTACTGAAGTTACTTTTTCAGCAGCATCTTTAAGATTTTGTGCAACTTCAAAATTCAATCCTGATTCGTTCAACAAATCGGCAGCTTCTTTAGCATTTGTTCCCTCAAGTCTTACAACTATAGGGATGTTAACCTGCATCTCTTTAGCAGCATCAATTACACCCTGGGCAACTCTATCGCATCTTACAATTCCGCCAAAAATATTTATGAGAATTGCTTTAACATTAGGATCGGAGAGGATAATTTTAAACCCGTTAGCAACTGTAGTTTTATTGGCTCCGCCGCCAACATCAAGGAAGTTTGCAGGTTCGCCACCGGCAAGTTTAATAATATCCATTGTGCCCATAGCTAACCCTGCACCATTTACCATGCAGCCAACATTTCCATCGAGCTTAATGTAATTCAGATTATATTTTGATGCTTCAATTTCGAGAGAATCTTCTTCATTCAGATCTCTTAAATCAGCAATTTCTTTCTGGCGGTAAAGTGCATTGTCATCAAAGTTCATCTTTGCATCGAGAGCAACAACCTTATCATCGTTTGTAATAATTAAAGGATTTATTTCCAGAAGCGAAGCATCTGTTTGTTCATAAGCTTTATATAAAGAAGAAATAAATCTAATAAAATTTTTGAAAGCTTCTCCCTCTAATCCTAAAGAAAAAGCAAGCTTTCTTGCCTGGTATGATTGTAATCCTACTGAAGGATCAATCCATACTTTAATTATTTTTTCAGGAGTATCTTCAGCAACTTTTTCTATTTCAACTCCACCTTCCGTAGAAGCCATAATAACATTTTTAGAAACTCCTCTGTCCAAAAGAATTCCAAGGTACAATTCTTTTTTATAATCAAGACCTTCAGCTATAAATAATGTTTTAACTTTTTTCCCTTCTGCTCCTGTCTGATGTGTAACTAAAATATTACCAAGCATCTTCTGAGCATAATCTTTTACTTTTTCAACAGAGGTTGTGAATTTGACTCCTCCTTCGAGAATTAATTCTTCCCTGTTAGTTGGGTTAAATAATTTTCCTTTCCCTCTTCCACCGGCATGAATCTGCGACTTAACAACAAATTGGTTTATACCTTTTTGCTGAAGTTGTGAAAGAGCATTATCAACTTCGGTAAGATTTTTTATAGCAATACCATCCTGAACAGGTACATTATATTTCTTTAAGATTTCTTTTGCCTGGAATTCGTGAATTTTCATTGAGCCTTCATCATTCCTGTAATTAACATGTTAATAAATACAAAATTATACTTGAATATAAACAATACATAGGAAGAAATTATTTTCGTTTCTTTTGTAATATTAGGATTTGCATAATTCAATAAGGTTATCAATAGCCGGAGTACGGCACTCTACGGCACTCTATTGATGGGTTGTCATTATCCATTCATATTTTTAGAATTATTTTAAAATCTATAAACTCCGTTTGGAATAAATTTCTTTTTTTTATTCAGTTCAAGAACTAATTTTAGAAAATCATTTAGCAGTTGTCAATCCACAATATGTTTATTTAACCTTTTACCAACAACTTTTATATTACTTCCCATATACTCAACTATTCTTTTTATAATAAATATCCAAACTTACTTCTCACTCATAAAAGGATAATGCCAATCCTTTGGCGGATCGAAAGTTTCTTTAATTGTTCTTGCAGTCATCCATCTCATTAAATTCATTCCGCTTCCTGCTTTATCGTTTGTACCTGAAGCGCGACCTCCGCCAAACGGCTGCTGACCAACAACTGCAGCCGTAGGTTTATCATTAATATAAAAGTTACCAGCAGCATTTCTTAACTTATCAGACATCTTCATTATCACTTTTCTATCCTGTGACCAGATTGCTCCTGTTAAAGCATAAGGAGAAGTTTCATCGCATAAAGTTAATGCTTCATCAAATTTATTATCATCATAAACATAGATTGTAAGAACTGGTCCGAATATTTCTTCTTCCATTGTTTTGAATTTCGGATTAGTTGTTACAATTGTCGTGGGCTCGATAAAATATCCTTTTGAATCATCGAAGTTACCGCCTGTTATTATTTCAGCTTCGTTCGAGGTTTTTGCAAATTTTATATAATCAGTAATTGTTTCGAACGCTCCTTTATCAATAACAGCAGACATAAAATTTGTAAAGTCTTCAACATCTCCCATTTTTATTTTACTAATCTCACTAACATATTTATCCTTAAACTCTTTCCATATAGATTTGGGTATATACATTCTTGAAGCAGCAGAACATTTCTGTCCCTGGTATTCAAAAGCTCCGCGTAAAGCTGCTACAACTAAAGCATCAACATCTGCTGAATTGTGCGCAAAGATAAAATCTTTACCCCCAGTTTCACCAACAATGCGCGGGTAATATTTCATGTTTTTTAAATTATCTGAAATAACTTTCCACATATTCTGAAAAACTGAGGTTGACCCGGTAAAATGAATTCCCGCTAAGTTAGGATTATTCATTGCAGGAGTTCCAACCTGTGCGCCTGAACCAGGAACAAAATTAATAACTCCCTTTGGTAATCCGGCTTCTTCAAAAAGTTTCATTAAATAATAAGCAGAATAAACAGCACTCGATGCGGGCTTCCATAAAGAAACATTACCAACAACTACCGGCGCCGTCGGAAGATTTCCTGCTATTGAAGTAAAATTAAAAGGAGTAACAGCAAAAACATAACCTTCTAAAGGGCGATACTCAGAACGATTCCACATTCCATAAGGAGAGTACGGTTGTCCTTTCATTAGTTCAGTCATAAAAAAAGAATTGAACCTGTAGAAATCAATCAGCTCGCAGGCAGAATCAATTTCTGCCTGGTGTACTACTTTTGATTGTCCGAGCATTGTAGCACCATTAATTGTTGATCTCCAAGGACCAGCAAGAAGATCAGCCATCTTTAAGAAAACTGCAACTCTATGTTCCCATGGCATAACAGCCCATTCTTTTCTTGCTTCAAGAGCAGCTTCAATTGCCATCTCAACTTCTTTCTTTCCTGCTTTATGATAAACACCTAAAACATGACTATGATTATGAGGAATTCTCATTTCTTCAGTGTTACCGGTTTTTATCTCCTCACCGCCAATAATTAATGGTACTTCAATTTGCTGCGACTTTAATTCTACTAACTTTTTCTTTAAATCTTCTTTCTCGGGACTACCTGGTTTGTACAATTTAACAGGTTCATTTATTGGATGAGGGACTCTAAAATAAGCATTCGACATGAAAAACCTCTATTAAACTAATCAATTTATTTAATTCAAAATTATTGGTTTTAGTTAATAAAACAAAGGTTGAAAGGAGAGGAATCCATTTCTGTAACAAAATACTTTTTATGGTAGTTTTTATAAAAGTGGCTAATAGTAATCAGAAATTATTTCCCCTTCGGGGATATTATCAAGTTAATAAAACCAGTGTTTCTATAATAATACCAGTGCTAAAATAACTTTTAAGTGGAATAACTATAAATTGTTTTAGGGTGACTTCTGAAGCCATAACTGGCATTATAATTGTCCCTATTTACATTAAATACATAGTAAATAATAAATTAGGGATTAAAAAATCCGATGTCGGGGAAAAATGCTGATAACAATAATACAGGCAGTTTTGAAGGAAACAACAATCAGGAAGAAATTCTGAAAGAATTAGAGTTCCTAAGAAACAGGGTGAAGGAGCTCGAAAAACCTGAAGCCAATCACAAACAAGTAACTAATGAGTTATTTGCCTCCCAAAAAATGTTTCAACTAATATTAGATAATTTCCCTCAAAGAATTTTCTTGAAAGATAGAAATTTTAAATACGTTGGTTGTAATAAACTTTTTGCTAAAGATGCGGGATTAAATTCATCTGAAGAAATAATTGGGAAAAATGATTTTGAACTAAGCTGGAAAGATGTTGCTGAATCATACCGTCATGATGATGATCTTGTAATGTCAACTAATACGCCTAAACTTAACTTCGAAGAACCTCTAATTAAAAATGACGGAAGTCAAACCTGGGTAAGGACAAATAAAATTCCACTTCATGATATACACGGAAATGTAATTGGAATTTTAGGAACATATGAAGATATAACCTCAAACAAACAAACTGAAGAAAAGATGCAACACGACCAAACCCTCCTTAAAAGTATAATTGATAATCTGCCTGATGCAATTTACATAAAGGATTTGGAATGCCGGAAAGTAATTGCAAATAAAGCTGATTTAAACAACATGGGTTTAAAATCAGAAGCAGAAGTTTTAGGCAAAACAGATTTTGATCTTTTCCCTAAAGAAATAGCCGAAGGATTTTATTCAGATGATAAAAAAGTTATAACCACGGGTGAACCTATTTATGGTAGGGAAGAATATTTTATTGAT
>CAYNUV010000093.1:0-8853 GCA_964400245.1 uncultured Ignavibacteriaceae bacterium | reverse complement strand
GGTAGCAAAAAAAATATTTTTTATCATTAAGAATACCTTTATTTTTAATTGAATTTCTTAAAGCAATTATAAACAAAATATTCGTTTTACTCTATATACTGATTTGTCGGGTATTGCAGTAAAAAAATTGTTTTATAAAAACTTCTACAGTAATAATATTTTAAAAGATTTGTAAAAGAGGAAGTTGCTCCTGTTTAATTAAAAACTTTTTTAATTTAAACTTTATTATTTATAAGGTTTCATAATGTTCATATTAATTTTTCTTTTACTTTTTTCTTTTTATTGTCCTAATTCTTTTTCCCAATCATCGAAGTTTATAATTATCTCTAAAGTAAACAATCCCAAGGTCTCACCTGGTGACTCTGTATTGATAAATATTTTTATAACGGGGGGCTACGGAGTTGACTTTGCTAAAATGCATGTCAACATACCAAAATTTCTTTGGTCTGAAAATCGGTTAGCGAAATTTATAGATTTGCCAATTGTTGAAAACTTAAATACAGGTAAAATAGATTTTGGCCCACCAAGCACTAAAGTTGTAAAAGGAAATGTAACCATTAAGCTTGTAAAAGATTACTTTAATTATTCTGACTCTACTACTGGACAAATAATCGGTGAATTAGAGCCTGGTTTTTCCGAAGAAGAAACCTATTCGCCAATTTCTTTTTCATTCAAATTATCAGACAAAGCACCGGCAGGTGATCATAAAATTTCTCTTGCTCTATATTATCAAAAAAATGGAATAAGCGATATTGATGTTGATGAAATTGAAATAAATGTAATGTCTTTTTGGGAGCGAAATGAATTAATTATTCAAATATTTTTAGCCTTTATGATTTTGATCCTTGGATTGCTTTTCAATAGAGAAGTTAAATATAAGTGGTTTTGGTCAACAATTTTATTGTCAATTATTATTATAGGTTATATACTCATTAACTAAAAAACATCAATCTAAAGATCTGTTACAAAGTTTCTATCTTTTTTCTTGAGCAATATTTTTTTCCTGGTTAATTCCACTATCTTTTTTTGTGAATATTCTGTGATGAATGTTCCCGTTGTTTTTATGATAATTGATATGTAAAATTTAAAAGGTATTTGAAATGAAAACTAAAAACTTATTCGCAATTGCCATTCCGTTGGTTGTTTTAGCATTCTATCTTACTATACGATCAACTGGCAGCCCGATTGAAACTTCTAATTATCAAATGATGTCCGATTCAACCAAAAACACTGAAGGAGAAGGTATGGAAAATAAAGTAATTAAAACAGAAGAGGAGTGGAAGAAAGAGCTTACTCCGGAAGAGTATCATGTTTTAAGAGAGAAAGGAACTGAAAGAGCATTTACAGGAAAATATGATCACCACTTTGAGAAAGGTGTTTACAAATGTGCTGCCTGCGGCAATGAGCTTTTTAGTTCAGATAAAAAATATGATTCCGGCTGCGGCTGGCCCAGCTATTGGACGCCGCTTGCAAAAGATAAAATTGTTTTAAAGGAAGATAGAAATTTTGGAATGGTAAGAACCGAAGTTATGTGTGCAAAATGCGGTGGACATCTTGGACATATCTTTGATGATGGCCCCGAACCCACAGGATTGCGTTATTGTATTAATTCTGTTTCATTGGAATTCGTTAAGCAAGAAGAGAGCAAATAATTTTCAGCAGTAAGTGAGGTTCCCTCGGGAGCTTCGCTTAAAAATAATACTTTATTACTCGTATATGAGAAAAAATCTTTTACGTGTTTAATAACACATGGGATTTGATTTCATTTTGATTTTAAAATTCCGAATCTAAGTTAATATCTCACAAGCAAAATAATTTATTAAGTCAGGTTATTGTTATTAGGATATTTTACTTATTAACAAAAGGAGGTTACTATGTCAGTATTTTTTTCTTTGCGTCTTTTCTTCGTCATTCTATTTCTCAGTATTTCGTTAATCCAGGCACAGGAGAAAATGGATGAAAAAATGGGAGAACATCCTAAGCATGTTATGCACATGCCAACGGATCTTATTTGGGCAGATGGCCCGGCTTCACTTCCGGTAGGGATAAAGGTAGCAGTATTAGAAGGAGATATGACTAAACCTGGTTCATTTACAGTACGTGTTAAGTTTCCAGCAAACTATAAAATTCTTCCACACTTCCATCCTGCTGCTGAACACATAACGGTACTTTCCGGTTCATTTAATATGGGACTTGGGGAAGTTTTTGATGAATCAAAAGCTACACAAATCCCTTCTGGTGGGTTTGCTGTAATGGAAACTGGGACACGGCATTTTGCTTTTACAAAAGAAGAAACTGAGATTCAGCTTCATGGTATTGGGCCGTGGGGAATAACCTATGTAAATCCAAAAGATGATCCCCGGAATAAAGCGGCTGCACAGTAAAATAATTATTAATGAAACGAGGAGGATTTTATATCTTCTTGTTCTTTAGAAGAAAATAATCTTTTTTATAAATGCAAGCGAGGTTCACTTTAGTGGTGAACCTCACTTAAAAGGAAACTTAATACCAGATATGAAACTGAATCAAAGCTGCATCATTAAGAAAGCTTGGGTCTTCCATTTGTATTCTATATTGTGGTCTTATCTCAATAAAGCTGAATGGAAAAATCTCAAAACCTATTACTACTCTTGTTAACTCATCTTTATCAGCCTTGGAGTTTGGATCGAACCTATCCAGCCTTACAACTGCTTCCAGGCCCTTGATAATCCTGTAAGCTGCCTCAACCATTATGGCTGTAGAGGAAGTATCTTTAAACAGAAAATCATTTGCCATATCAAATTCACCCATTATTGTAAAATTTCCAACACCAAAGCCAACATATCCTCCGTACATTTTTACAGGAAGCGAAATAGCACTTCCTCTGAAAGCCGCAAATGAACCGCCAAAAAATAATGCTGCATTATCGCTAATAGTTGGCTGTATTTTTAAATTCGCTGTATAAGTAGGATCAAATTGAAATATAGCACGATCCGGATTATGACCAGCACTAGCTGTTAAGAATATAAAATCACTAAAATAAAGTCCCAGTTCAACACCACTTTCAACATAAAGCGGATCATAAATTAAACCCCGACGTTTGTTAGTAATAAGTTCCTCATCCCCTCCTCTTGTATAAGCAGTATGGTCATCAAGCCTTATTCCGTAATTTGGTTGAAACGAACCACCTTTAATAAATCCATCATTTGGAAGTATACGGGCAATACCATAAGCTTCATAGATCTTTTGTATAAAATCATATCTTACAAAAACATTAATCTTTTCAGAAAGATCAACATTTGTATAAATTGTA
The DNA here is from genome assembly GCA_964400245.1 of uncultured Ignavibacteriaceae bacterium. Taxonomy (GTDB): domain Bacteria; phylum Bacteroidota; class Ignavibacteria; order Ignavibacteriales; family Ignavibacteriaceae; genus RBG-16-34-14. Next base: position 5,561 of record CAYNUV010000093.1, on the reverse strand, counting down.
CCCGTCATTCTTTGGAAATCAATCCTCTTTTTTTCTTTTGTTATTAGTAGTAATGTTTGTCCCCTCAAATCAAGGCCAAACTGGATGTTATCGCCAATCTTATTGCTTATCTTAAAATCATCATCTGTAGAATTCATCGGAAGAACATTTTTACCAAAAGACCAGCCGCCGCTATTTCTCATATTTCCACCGGTAGGATTTATATGACAACCCGAACAATCTCCGCCGCCACCGCGGAGGCTTAATCTTGGCAATGAATATAACTCGGAAAAAAAGAAAAGAACAAGGAATATTAACAGGATATGTTTATTTAGCATAACAACCTCGAATGTTTGTGATTCAACATAATAAATTTTTCTGACGCAAATGATAAACCTTGGCTTTTAGTAAATTAAAATACAAAAAAGTGCCAACAGCAGGCAATTATTATCGTTTATGTTATTTGTATTTTCATTGATTAAGATAGCATTCTTTCATAGTTTTAATCGCCTTTATTTAATAAAAGATGAAAAAATTATTAATACTTGGTTCTACCGGCTCTATAGGAATTAATACTCTCGATGTAATCAGAAAACACTCCGATAAATTTTCCGTTTCTGCACTAACTATTAACACACGTATTGATCTTTTAATTCCACAGATTCATGAATTCAAGCCCGAGCTTGTTGTAGTTGTTAATAAATCTGCTGCAGAAAAACTCAGGCAGACAGACGGAATAGCGTGTGAAGTTCTTTCCGGCGTTGAAGGATTAGTACATGTTGCAGCAAAATATGATTATGATATTCTTCTTGGTGCAATGGTTGGATTTGCAGGATTACTTCCTACAATAGAAGCAGTAAAAAGAGGAAAAAGGATAGCTCTCGCAAATAAAGAAACACTTGTAGTAGCAGGCGAACTGATTAAAAAACTCAGCAAGGAATATAAAGCTGAAATTATTCCTGTTGACTCTGAACATAGCGCCATCTATCAATGTTTGGTTGGTGAAAAAATTGAGGAAGTTGAAAAGTTAATACTCACAGCTTCCGGCGGACCTTTTCTGAATAAAACTAAAAAAGAGCTGGATAGTGTTACTATTGAAGAAGCACTCGCACACCCAAACTGGAAAATGGGAAATAAGATTACAATTGATTCTGCATCTTTAATGAATAAAGGACTTGAAGTTATTGAAGCACATTGGCTATTTGAATTTCCAAAAGAAAAAATTGATGTTGTTATTCATCCGCAATCAATCATACACTCATTCGTAGAGTTTGTTGATGGTTCGGTTAAAGCACAGCTTGGAATTCCCGATATGCGGCTTCCTATTCAATATGCATTATCTTTCCCGGAAAGATTAGAAAATGATTTTCCTAAAACCGATTTCAGGCTAATAAGAGAACTTACATTTAATGAACCGGATTTAAATAAGTTCCAATGTCTGCAGCTTGCTTATGATACTCTTGCTACTGGCGGTACAGCTCCCTGTATTCTTAATGCGGCTAATGAAGTGGCGGTTGAAAATTTCCTTAAAGGTAATATAAGTTTTACTTATATTCCTACCATAATAAATAAGGCATTAGACAGGATTGAAAATCACAGATCTCCCGATCTTGAAACGATAATTGAATGTGATAGAATGACGCGCCGGTTTGCAGAAGACCTTATTTGAATAAATTATTTTTAACTTTCTTTTACAGGATTTATCTTTGAAAAGATTATTATTTTTAAAAGCACAATAACAGGAGCTATACGGTAAATGGACTATGTAATTTATTTTATTATAACAATTGCTATACTTGTATTTGTTCATGAATTCGGGCATTTTGCTGCAGCAAAATTATGCGGGATGAGGGCAGACGTTTTTGCAATAGGTTTTGGAAAACGCCTGTTTGGATGGAACAAAATTAAAGGTTTTACTTTCGGAGAGCTTCCTAAAGATTTTGATGGCCAGGGCCATACAGATTACAGGTTATGTCTTTTACCTCTTGGGGGTTATGTTAAGATTGCCGGAATGGTTGATGAAAGTATGGATGTTGATTTTGCAGATAAAGAGCCGCAGCCGTATGAGTTCCGCGCTAAACCCGTTTGGATGAAAGTTGTTGTGATTACTGCAGGAGTATTAATGAATCTCCTCCTTGCCTGGATTATTTTCTGGGGCCGTAACTATTTCCAGGAAAAACAAATTACCAAAACAACAAGCATAGGTTTTGTTATTCCCAATAGCCCGGCGGATTCAATTGGTTTTGTTGCCGGGGATAAAATACTTGCTGTTAACGGAAAACCAGTTAACAACTGGGAAACATTAAACGAAGAACTTTTTATTAATACATTAGGACAGGATCTTTCACTTAAAATTGAACGAAATGGTAAAGTTGAGAATATCTCATTTCCCCGTTCTAAAATTCCGGATGAAACAACAGACAGATTTCTTCTCCCCGAAGGGTTAACCAAACCAATTATTAATGAGGTTGTTGAAAACTCTCCTGCTGAAAAAGCTGGAATTCTTAAGGGAGATATTTTTCTTAAATTAAATGATGAACAGGTTTACATTAGTTCCCAGGTAACACAAATAATTCACCAAAATAAAGAGAAGGCAATCAATATTCTTTTAACCAGGAATAACGATACTTTGGACGTAGCTGTAACTCCCGGTGAAAAAGGTGAAATCGGAATTTATATAGGACATGATTTTACTGGTGAAATTGATTATCAAAGCCATGGCTTTTTCGAAGCATTTTATCTTGGCTGGCTTGATATAGTTAAGATGACCAACCTTACTTTCAGCATGCTTGGGAAAGTAATTGGTGGTGAAGTAGAATTTGGAAAAGCTTTTGGAGGCCCGGTCAGGATTGCTCAATTCGCAGCTCGTTCCGCCGATTCGGGTTTATTAAGTTTTCTATATTTTCTTGCATTGTTAAGTTTAAGTTTAGCTATAATTAATATTTTGCCTTTCCCGGTTCTTGATGGGGGCCATCTCATTATTATTTTAATTGAAGGAATAACCAAACGGGAAATTCCGGTTAAAATTAAGATTGCAATTCAAAATACCGGATTCGTAATTCTTCTTCTCTTAATGGCATTCATAATTTATAATGATATTCTGACTTTATAAATCATCGTTAATTAAATTTATATCTCATTCAATTCAGCCATTCAATCATTCAAAAAGTGCAATTGATGAATGACTGAATGGCTAAATGTTTCCTGCTCTTGAACTTACACTTTAGCTTCCCTCCACACATCCCCATTATATACCTCTGATAATAAAAACCAAAAGAGTTAGCAGCACAAAAGTTAAATTTGAACATCTGAAATGATGCAGCAATAATTTTCTTTTAACAGCGATAAGATTATATTAACAATGCTTTATGTATCGAAAGGACAGGAGGAAGGCAGTTACTTAAAAAAATACCTGCTTTCATCAGACGAAGTGGGAGAAAAAAAACAAAAAATTGACCGCTATAAGCTCTACAAAATTTGCCAAGCAACGGGCTGGTCGGCTTATGCAGTTTTAAACTTAATAGTTCTTGCCACAGTTGATAGTCTTACCTGGGGAAAAGTAATTAGCACTGTTTTACTTTGCATAACAGGTTTGTGGTTTACTCATCTTTACAGGAGACAAATAAAAAGAAAAAGCTGGGTTGGATTATCATTAAAAAAATTAATTCCGCGGGTACTTGCTGCAAGTTTAATAACAGGAACAATATTGTTTTCACTTCTCTATGTTTCAAATCTTGTATTTGAAATTTATGATCCTTCAAAGTTCAAACCTTCTTCTTTGCTGATAGGGACAGTTAATTTAAGCAGTGTGATTATTTTCTGGTCTCTTATTTATTTTGCTTTTCATTTTTTTGAAAATTATAAGAAGGCTGAAATTGAATCACTCATCTGGGAGAATGCCGTAAAAGAATTTGAGCTGAGGACACTTCGCTCACAGCTTAATCCTCATTTTATGTTTAATGCTTTAAACAGTATAAGAGCTTTGATAAAAGAAGATCCACAGAATGCACAAACTGCAGTAACAAAACTTTCTAACATTTTACGGTATGCACTTAAAATTGAAAGAACAGAAACAGTTCCGCTTGATGAAGAAATGCAGGCAATTGAAGACTATCTTGCGCTTGAGAAAATTCGTTTTGAAGAAAGATTAAAATATGAAGTAAAGGTTGATCCGAAATCCGGAAGGATCGAAATTCCGCCAATGATGATTCAGACTCTTGTTGAAAACGGAATTAAGCATGGCATTACAAAAAGAACTGAAGGCGGAAAGATTAGCATTGAGACAAGTCTCTCCGATTCAAAACTATTTATTAAAATTAAAAATACAGGGCAAATTGATTCCGAAGCATTAAAACTTTCTGCCGGCTTCGGAATAAACAACACTAAGCACAGACTTAGTCTTATATACGGAGAAAAAGCACAGTTTCATATTTCAAATTATAATGAAAAAGAAGTTCTCACTGAACTTTTAATTCCAGTTCCACAATTTGCGGGATAAAAGGAGGAATAAAAAATGAAGGCATTAATAGTTGATGATGAAAGACTTGCAAGAGTAGAATTAAAAAGACTGCTTCAGCCATTCAAAGAAATAAATGTAGTAGGTGAAGCTGTAAACGTTGAAGATGCACTTGAAAAAATAACGCAGCTAAATCCCGATTTGGTTTTTCTCGATATACAAATGCCAGGCAAAAACGGCTTCGATCTTCTTGAAGAACTCGACAGTGTTCCTACCATTATTTTTACAACAGCTTACGATGAGTATGCTTTAAAAGCATTTGAATATAATGCGATGGATTACCTGCTTAAACCTATCGAACCAAAAAGACTTGAAGATACAGTTAAAAAGCTAATCGAAAAAAATAAGAAGGAAAGCATACCGCAGTTTGACAGCAAGGTGTTAACTGAAAAAGACCAGGTTTTTGTGAAAGACGGGGAAAGATGCTGGTTTGTAAAACTTGAAACAGTAAGACTGTTTGAGTCTGAAGGAAATTATGTACGTATTTATTTTGAGGATAATAAACCGCTCATCTTAAGAACATTAAATTATCTTGATGAAAGACTCGACAGCAAATCATTTTTCCGTGCAAACAGGAAACATATTATTAATCTTAAATGGATTGAAAATATTGAGACGTGGCTTAACGGCGGTCTTCTTGTAAAATTAAGAGCGGGACACAAAATTGAAGTCTCACGCAGGCAGGCAATAAAGTTTAAAGACAGGCTGAGTTTATAATTTTTTTTGTGTCATGCTGAATTTATTTCTCAAAAGGAGTCCTTAAGGACAGCATCTCTTGGAAGACCCCGAAACGAGTTCAGGATGACGATTTTTTAATTAAACAACTCCCACGATAATCCAAAACGAATTCCTCTTTCTCTCATCGGGTAGTAAGGAACAATAAAATATTTCTCACCTAAAAGATTTTCCCATGAGAAATAAACAATAGCCGTTTGTTGTATTATTCCTGCAACTGTAAAATCAACTTGGTAAGCTGATTTAAAATCTTCCGATTCAAAATCATAATACTTAAGAACAAAGCCGGTCTTTAAATCAAGATTATTATTGAAGAGATTATCTTTATAAA
>CAYNUV010000092.1:0-8942 GCA_964400245.1 uncultured Ignavibacteriaceae bacterium | reverse complement strand
CAGAAGAGAAACATATTTATGAACACAATCGAGGACTCAATGGAAAACGAAATACAAGAAGAAGGAAATGCTGATCAGACTTAATAGGTTTATTGCCGAAAGCGGTATTGCTTCAAGAAGAAAATCCGAAGAATTTATTTTACAGGGAAGAGTTAGTGTTAATGATAAAATAATTACTGAACTCGGTTTTAAGGTTGATTCCGATAAAGATGTTGTTAGAATTGATGAAGAGAAAATCATTCCTAAAAGACATATCTATTTAATCATGAATAAACCCAAAGGGGTTGTAACTACAACTGATGACGAAAAGAAAAGGAAAACTGTTGTTGACCTGGTAAAGACAAATGAAAGAATCTTCCCGGTTGGAAGACTTGATTATAATACAACCGGGGTTCTTCTTTTAACAAACGATGGCGAATTTTCTAATTTTCTTACTCATCCGAAAAATAAAATCCCAAGAGAATATGAAGCTAAACTTGATAGAGCACTTAACGAAGAGGATAAATTAAAATTGCTCAAAGGAATTTATATTGATAACAGGAAAGGATTATTCAGTAAAGTTTTTGTACAAGGTTCGGATAGAAAAAATGTAAACGTTATAGCTATTGAAGGAAGAAATCATTTTGTTAAAAAAATGTTCGGCATTTTAGGATACAAAGTAATTAAACTTAACAGGAAAAGATTTGCAGGTTTAAAAGCAGACATTCCGGTTGGTTCTTATAGAAAATTATTGATAACTGAAATTGAAGAAATCTACAAGCAATATGCGAAATAAGTATTACATCCTATTCACACTCATATATTCCTGCACATCTCTTTCCCAGGATGAACTGATCATTTCAGATACTGTTCAAAATTATTCTTATTCAACTATCCAGGAATTCTGGACTCAAATGGATGACATCTTTAATGATCCGAATTTTAATAATGCACATTGGGGAGTTCTAATTCAATCACTTGAAACCGGTGAATACTTTTACAAACGGAATGAGGATAAACTTTTTCGTCCTGCTTCCAACATGAAATTATTTACTACAGCTGCCGGTTTAATACTTATGGGCAGTGAATATAAATTCTCAACTTCAGTTTTTATGAATGGGAAACTTGACGGCTCAATTTTAAGAGGCAACTTAATTATCCAGGGAGGAGGGGATCCTACAATTTCAGGGAGATTTTATGATGGCGACATCTATAAAATTTTTAATGATTGGGCAGATTCTCTTTTAAATATAGGTATTGATGAGATTGATGGTAATGTTATTGGCGATGACAATCTTTTTGATGACGTTGGGTTGGGAGCCGGGTGGTCCTGGGATTATGAATCTTACTGGTTCAGTGCTCCTACCGGCGCAATATCTTTTAATGACAATTGTATTGATATAACAGTTTCTGTTGATTCAACCACTAAAAGACCAAAAATTAATTTTAGCCCTGAAACAAAATACATAACACTTTTAAATAATATTTCTGTTGTTACAAAAGATACTGTTACATCAATTGATGTTTACAGGGAACGTGGTACAAATATTATAAATGTTTTTGGAACAATTAAGAGGGGAAAGGATACAGTAAAAACCTACGCTACTATAAATAATCCCACACAGTTTGCAATGGTAGTTTTAAAAGAAGTGCTTGAAAACAAGGGGATAAAAATTAATGGTTTTGCAGTTGATATTGATGATGTTGAGGAACCGATAGATTATTCTAATATAGATGAGCTTTATAAATATTTCTCACCTCCATTAAAAGATATTATTAAAGTTATTAATAAGAACAGCCAGAACTTTTCTGCTGAACAACTTTTAAAAACTATTGGATTAGAAAAAGACGGTTATGGTACTGCTGAAAACGGAATAACAGAGATATCAAATGTTCTAAAGGAGATGGGAATAAATCCTGAAAGTCTTGTTATGGTTGATGGAAGCGGTTTATCGCAGCTTAATCTTGTATCTCCCAGACACATTGTAAACCTATTAAGTTACATGTTTAAAAATGAAAACTTTATTCCATTTTATAATTCTCTGCCAATTGCCGGTGTTGATGGAACACTTGGAACAAGAATGAAAGGGACACATGCAGTAAATAATGTTAGGGCAAAGACCGGTTTTCTTACTTATGGCAGAAGTCTTTCCGGTTATGCATATACCGGAGATAATGAACCCATAGCATTTTCTATAATATCAAACAACTTTACAGTCCCGGTTAAACTTGCAGAAAATATTCAGGATCTTGTATGCTTAAGGTTAGTTAATTTCAAAAGAAAATAAATTGTACTTATCAATTCGCAAATAAAAAAAAGAATATATAGATTTAGGAAGTTGATTTTTAAATATATGCACTTTATCCCCAGCCTCTTAATTCAAACATTAATCTTCGGAAGAGTGAATCGAAAGGTAAAATTTGTTCATTACTAAGGTTCCCGTTAAAGAAATAATCGAACTGGAAAATCACATTTTTATCATAAAACTTTTTTCTCCAGAAATAGCTTCAATTATTCAGCCGGGAGAATTTCTCAACGTTAAAGTTGTTGATTCTAATTATCCTCTTTTAAGAAGACCTTTCAGTGTTTGCGATGTTGAAGGAGATCTTGTCTGCCTGATGTTTAACATTTTGGGTGAAGGAACTAAAAAGCTGGCTTCGAGACATGTTGGTGATTACATTGATCTTCTTGGACCACTTGGAAATGGATTTAATCTCGATGGGAATTTTGATATCGCTATTATCGTTGCAGGAGGTTTGGGTGTTGCACCATTTCCATATTTCATTAAAAAGATAAATAAAACAAAAGAGATTTTTTCTTTCATTGGCGGAAAAACTGACAAAGATATTATTACATACGGAATGAATAATATAAATATCTCAACTGATGATGGTTCACTCGGAACAAAGGGAAATGTTGTTGAATTGCTGGAATTAAATATTAACAAGTTTGATTCTAAAAGAATAAAAATTTTTGGATGTGGTCCTAATGCAATGTTAAGAAATTTAAGAGAGTTTTCTTTAGCTCATAATCTTGATTGCGAGGTATCAACAGAATGTGTAATGGCTTGTGGTTTTGGAATTTGCCAGGGTTGCCCAATTGAATCAACTCAGCATCCTGAAAAATATTTGCTCGTCTGTAAAAATGGTCCCGTATTCAATATAAAAGATGTGGTAATATGAAACCGGATCTTTCTGTACAAGTAGGTAAACTTAAATTCAGGAATCCGATTTTATTAGCATCCGGTACAGTTGGTTATGGTAATGAAATGTCTGAGTTTATTGATCTGAATACGATTGGCGGTATTGTTACAAAATCATTAAGTCTTAAACCAAGGAAAGGAAATCCGCCGCAGCGAATTATTGAAACACCCGCAGGAATGCTAAATGCAATCGGCTTGCAGAATGTTGGTGTTGAAGAATTTATTAAAGAGAAAATTCCATTCTTAAAAAAGTTTGATGTTCCATTAATTTGTAATATTGCAGCAAGCACTTATGAAGAATATGTTGAGTGCACAAAAATTCTTACAAAGGAAGAAACAATAATAGCGTTTGAGATTAATGTATCCTGTCCTAACGTTAAAGAAGGCGGTTTACTATTTGGTAATGATGTTAAATCAGTTGGTAAAATAACAGCCGGTGTTAAAGCAGTAACTGATAAGCCCATTATTATTAAATTATCTCCCAACGTTTCTTACATTTCTGAATTTGCTAAAGTTGTTAAAGATGAAGGTGGAGATGCTGTTTCTGCAATCAACACTCTTGTTGGTACCGCATTTAATATCAATACAAGGAAGCCTAAAATATATAATATTAATGGAGGTTTATCCGGTCCGGCAATAAAACCAATTGCTCTTGCAAAAGTTCTGGAGATAAAACAAAAAGTTGATATCCCGATAATTGGAATTGGCGGCATTATGGATTGGCGTGATGTAATTGAATTTATGATTGTTGGCTCATTTGCGGTACAACTTGGTACAGTTAATTTTATTGATCCCACTGCAGCAGCAAAAATTATAAAAGGAATAGAAGATTATTGCATTGAGCATGGAATAGAAAAAATTTCTGATTTAACAGGTTCATATATAATTTAAAAAATGGATTTAGAAACATCTTTAAAAAAATTATTTGCTCTGCATACTTTCGGCGTTAAGCTCGGTTTGGATAATATCAAAGCTTTTCTGAAATATATTGGAGATCCGCAAACGAAATTAAAAACATTTCATATTGCAGGTTCAAACGGAAAAGGAAGTACATCTGCTTTTACTTCAAGTATTTTACAGGAATGCGGCTACAAAACGGGTTTATACACCTCACCTCATTTTGTAAGATTTAATGAAAGAATAATGGTAAACAATGAACAGATACCGGATAAAGTTATTGCAGATTTTTATGAAAAGCATGAACAATATATTGATGAGCACAAACTTACTTTTTTTGAAGTTACAACCGCAATGGCTTTCGGGTATTTCGAAGATCAGGAAGTTGATTTTGCTGTGATTGAAACAGGTCTCGGCGGCAGGCTTGATGCGACAAATGTTTTAAATGCAAGTGCTGTGATAATAACATCAATAAGTCTTGAACATACACAAATCCTCGGTAATACATTAAAAGAAATTGCTACCGAAAAAGCCGGGATAATCAAAAATAATAACAAAGTATTTATAGGAAAACTGCCTGAAGAAGCTGATGAAGTAATTGAACAAAAGATCTCTGAAACAAAAAGCCATTTATTCAAAATAGAAGATTATATAAACGAAAAGCCAGATAAGCTGGAACTTTATACAGAAGAAGTTGAATTTGATGAATGGACAATGCCGTTAAAAGGTGATTATCAAAAATACAATGCTGCTCTTGCTGCTCTTGCTGTTTCAAAATCTCTTAACATAGATGATTTTGGTAAGATAGAATCAGGAATACGGAATGTAATTGCCAACACAGGTTTACAGGGAAGATATGAATATTATAATTACAGACCTGATATTATTTTTGATTCCGCCCATAACCCGGAGGGTGTTTCTAATTTTATAAAAGAATTCAGGAAAGATTTTAATAACTACAACAAACGAACTCTGTTGTTTGGAGTAATGAGCGATAAAAATGTAAAAGAAATGCTTTCTATTCTTCAGAATAGTTTTGATGATATTTGTATTACCGAAGTAAATATTGAGAGAACATTAAAAATAAATGAATTAACAGAAGCAGCTAAGGAGGTAAATATCGAGGTAAAGCAGGTGAATAATCCTGCGAAATTTGTTTCAAATTTCAGGAAGAAAGCCGGGATGGATGAATGTCTCGTTATACTGGGAAGTATGTACTTGGTGGGCGAAATAAAATCTTCTTTACAAATGAAGGAAATTGCTTGACATTCAAACTATTTCGATGTAAGTTTCAAGTGAAACCTCGTGTTCCTATCAATTAATATTAAAACTATTAGTGAAGTATAAATAAACCTCGACAGCATATCCGGTAAAACTGGGATGAGTTTTTTAATAAATCAATTAATCAAATATAAAGTGTATTAACTAAAACAAGTATAATAGGAATCTACTATGCCAATGGATATTTCTGAACTGAAATCAAAAAAAATTGTCGAACTGAATTCTATAGCAAAAGAACTGAATATAAACGGCTATAGCGATCTCAGAAAACAAGAACTAATTTTTAAAATTCTTGAAGCCCAGACTGCCAAGGATGGCCTTACTTTTTCCAAGGGAGTTTTGGAAGTGTTGCCTGACGGTTACGGCTTCCTGAGATCTGCTGATTATAATTATCTTCCTTCACCGGATGATATTTATGTCTCACCTTCTCAAATTAAAAAATTCCTTTTAAGAACGGGAGATTTTGTAAGCGGGCAGGTAAGACCTCCGAAGGAAGGAGAAAGATTCTTTGCTTTACTTCGTGTTGAAGCTGTTAATGGACTTGATCCTGATGCAATCCGTGAACGAACCTTGTTTGATAACCTTGTTCCGGTTTATCCTACTAAAAAGATGGTACTTGAATCTGTACCAGGGGAATATTCTGTGAGAATTATGGATATTCTTACGCCTGTTGGAAAAGGGCAGAGAGGGTTAATTGTTTCTCCACCCAAAAGTGGTAAAACAGTTCTGCTTCAAAAGATTGCAAACTCAATAACAAGAAATCATCCTGAAATTAAATTAATTATTTTATTGATTGATGAGCGCCCTGAAGAAGTTACAGATATGGAAAGATCCGTAAAGGGAGAAGTAATCAGTTCAACTTTTGATGAACCAGCAGAAAGACACGTCCAGGTTGCAGATATGGTTATCGAAAAAGCCAAAAGAATGGTTGAAGCAAATGAAGATGTTGTGATCCTTCTTGATAGTATTACAAGATTAGCAAGAGCGCATAATATTGTAGTTCCTCATAGCGGAAGAATTCTCTCTGGTGGTGTTGATTCAAATGCACTTCATAAGCCAAAAAGATTTTTTGGGGCTGCTCGCAATACTGAAGACGGTGGAAGTTTGACAATTCTTGCTACTGCTCTTATTGATACCGGCAGCAGGATGGATGATGTTATTTTTGAAGAATTTAAAGGCACAGGAAATATGGAAATCGTTCTTAATCGCGATCTTAGCGATAGAAGAATTTTCCCTGCAATTGAAGTTAACAGGTCTGGTACCCGCCGTGAAGAATTACTTATGAAAGAAGATGAACTTTCCAAAGTTTGGATACTCAGGAAAATACTTAGTGATTTTAGTCCCGTTGAAGCGATGGAATTTTTACTTGACAAAATGAGAGGAACTAAGACCAATAAAGAGTTTCTCAATAATATGAATAGTTAACCCTGCCGGGCATTCATCCATTTAATAAGTATTAGCAGTAAATATTTATACCTTAATAATTTCCTTGAAAAGTAATTATTAAGCTTTATTTTTACAGTTAAAACTGTGAAGCAAATGAAGAAAATTATCCTGTTCCTTTGTTTAATTATTTCTTTCCAGGTATTTAGCCAGCCGGAACGTTTCAGAAGGCACGACTTCAAGCCTCCAATATTTAATAAAATGATCTTAACTCAGACAATCATTATTCCGTCAGACTCAGTTTCTTCTGTTTATTTCCTATATAAAATTGCTTACCAGAATCTTGTTTTCTTAAAGAATGGGAACTCATATTCATCTGAAGTAAGATTCAGTATTGAAGTTTCCGATACAAACGAAAACTTCGTAAAAAGAGAAATTAAAGATTGGAAAATTGAAGCGATTAATTTTGATCAGACAAACTCACCGGATTTATTTGCCGAAGGTTTTGTAAGAATAAATCTACCTGAAGGTAAATATAATTTTGAGCCTGTTTTTATTGATCAGAATTCAAAGAAGGAACACAAAATTGAAAATAGTAAACTTGAAATATCAGATAATACAACGGTTGAACCATTAATTGTTGATTCAAAAAAAATAGAATATAGTGGTACTGAGTATTATAAGTTAACAAATTTTGAAAACGGTATTCCATTTGGTTTTGGTAATTACGATATAATAATTCCAGTTCAGGATATATCTGTTAGTCAAATAAATGTAACGATTCTAAGTCTAAAGGATACTTTGATTAGTGAAACAATTACTGAATCTTTTATTTCATCAATTGATTTTTCCGAAAACCTGGGAAACATTATTGTTATTGATGGTAATAATCTTCAGACCAGGAATTTTGTTTTACCAGGCCTCAATGGAAAATTAAAAGAAGGGAATTTTGAAATAATTGTAAACAATAATATCAACAAGAGATTTACAGGAAATGTAATATGGTATAACAAACCATTTTCTTTAAGAAACCCTAAGCTTTCTATTGAGGCTCTTAAATATGTTGAAGATGAAAATGTTATTGATTCATTATTAGACCTCGATGAAGAAAACTATTACAAGTCATTGGTTGATTACTGGAAAAAATCAGATCCTAGTACTGAAACTGAGTATAATGAATTAATGACTGAATTCTACATCCGTGTAGATCATGCACAGAAAAATTTTTCAACTTTAACAGGTAAAAGTGGAATTGATTCTGACCGTGGTATGATATATATAAAATTTGGAAAGCCAACTAAGATCGAAAGAAGTTCTACCGAAAGTGGAAAAGTTGTTGAAACCTGGATTTATGAAAAACCTCAGCATAAATTTGTGTTCATAGATAAACAAGGCGTTGGAGAATTTTCATTAGAAAACAGTTAATCAAAAAATTTGTCTTCACCTGCGGCGATATCAACGGCATCGGACCTGAAATTGTTGTAAAGACACTCAACAGAATTCATACGCAAGCCAATTCTCTTTTCTATTTTATTTGCCCCTCAAATGTTTTTAATGAAACAATTCATCTTATTAAAGCTGAATTTAAATACAAGATAGTAAATGATTTTGAAAATAATATAATACCTGAAGTTCAGGTTATTGATATTGGAAAGGGAAAAATTACGGTTGGTAAAGCAACTGCATCATCAGGGAAAGTTGCATATCAATCAATTAAATACGCTTTTAATCTTGTTAATCAAAGTAAAGTTGATGCAATGATTACAGCCCCAATCTCAAAGACTGCATTTAATCTTGCCGGTATAAAATTTCCAGGACATACAGAATTACTTGCTGATTGGTCCAAATCAAAAAACTTTGTGATGACTTTTCTTTCAAAAAAACTTAACGCTGCTTTGCTAACTATTCATCAACCGGTTAAAAAAGTTCCAGGCTTAATTACAAAAGAAAATCTATCAAATTGTTTAAAAGTAATTATCTCAATGCTAAATAATGATTTGGATATTCGTAAACCTAAAATTGCTGTCCTTGGGTTAAATCCTCATGCCGGAGAAGAAGGATTGATTGGGGATGAAGAAGAAAAGATTATAAAATCTTTAATCAATACTTTTAGAAATAAAAATATTGTTGATGGGCCATTTTCTCCCGATGCTTTCTTTGCCTCACAAAAATATAAAGAATATGATCTTTGTTACATAT
>CAYNUV010000091.1:0-8997 GCA_964400245.1 uncultured Ignavibacteriaceae bacterium | reverse complement strand
TAATTATTCCTTTCCTTGGTCACTGTGCCGTTACCAGGTACATTAAAAAGCCGGGTAAAATAATTGGCATTGATAAAGATGCACGTATTATAAATTTATGGAAAGCAATGAACTTCCCCTGGATAGAACTCTTTTGCGGTGATGGGATATCATTCCTGGAACAATTAACCCGAGCTGACAACATCAAAGATACAGTTGTTTATTGCGATCCTCCTTATCCGATCAGTTCGAGAAGCACTAAAAAAGAATATTACAAACATGAAATGACCGATACTGATCATTCAACATTGCTTACGGTGTTGCGGGATCTCCAATGCGATGTAATAATCTCTACTTATCCTAATGAATTGTACAACACCATGCTTAATGATTGGAGCTGCTACAGCTTCAAAAGTAAAACCAGAAGAAGCATGGCAACTGAATTACTGTACACCAACTTCACAAATGATGCGGGGATCTTGCACGATTACAGTTATCTTGGAAAGAACTTCAGAGAGAGAGAACGGATAAAGAAAAAAATCAAGCGTTGGGTTAATAAACTTGGTAAATTAAAACCCTCAGAACGCAATGCAATATTATTTTCTCTGCAGGAACACCGGGAATGATGTTACTGGCCCAAGGATTTATTTCAAACCCCAAAGTTTCTCGCTTTCATACCATTCACCCGGGACCCGGCGCAAGTCACGCATTAAGTCCCTGTCAATATCATACATTAAAAAACTATCCTGATAAAACTTTGTTATTGTGTTAATCCAGGAACGAGCACCATTTACATTTAATGCACGATCTACGATCGCCCGATTAAGATCACCATAATAACAGGCAAAGGCATTAACTATATTCCTTTCCCTGCCATAGAAATAAGTTTCCATGCTTAACTTATATTGATCGTTGTTAATACCATGCTTCTTTTCTTTTGGCAGTCTCTTAAACCCATTCTGTAAACCCTCGATTGTAGCTAACAGCTTTACATACTGATTAAGATAATCCTTAACAGCATACACATCATTATAAACATACAGATCATCAATCAAATCGCTATACGCTCCAATCTCACAGGGATTGCCGTAGATGCTTTTTACTTTATCCAACAGCTTAAGCGCATCAGCTTCACGTGATTGTTGACTGAATAAGACAGTGGAGCATATAAAAACATACAGAAAACAGGTAGGAATTGTAAGAACTTTCATAAAACCCTCACGATTTATATAGTTTGCAGTTAAAATACCTAATGTATTATACAAAGTCTATACCAGATAGCTCGGTATTTTGGACGTTTCCAAACGGTATTTTCACCGTTCCATAGTGTGCATAATAGACGTTCAACATTAAACGGTTTAAAAAACGCTCGGAGCGTGTATAAAGGACGCTCCAAGACGTCTATAAGACCGTTCCTTCTATATGTATTAATATTGTTTTAAAATAATGTTAACATGTACACTAATGATGATATTCCTAACGGAATCTCGATTCTGAAATTTTTTGAACAGCATACTTGACAAAATCAAATAAATCTCATAATATTACATTCGTTAAGGAAATGATTGTTGTCCGATAATATATATTATGTAAACTACATTGAGTATAAATCTCTGTGAAAAAAATACTCAAACACTTCCCTTATTATTCAAATAGTGCTGATACAAATAATTCAGGATTGAATGTCTGAAGATCATCTATACTTTCACCAAGACCAATATATTTGACAGGAATTTTTAATTTAGAACTTATCTGGAAAATTACACCGCCTTTAGCAGTCCCATCTAATTTTGTTATAACCAAACTTGTAACATTAGTAACTTTGGTAAATTCTTCAACCTGAAGCACAGCATTTTGCCCTGTGGTTCCATCTATAACTAACAAAATTTCGTTAGGAGCATATGGAAGAACTTTAGATATAACTTTTTTAATTTTACTAAGTTCTTCCATAAGGTTAGACTTTGTATGAAGTCTTCCAGCCGTATCAATGAGGACAAGATCAAAATTTTCGTTCTGAGCTTTCTTAATCGTATCAAATACAACTGAAGAAGGATCACTTCCTTTATTTTTCTGATATATTTCAACTCCGGCTCTTCTGGCCCATATTTCAAGCTGCTCATTTGCAGCAGCCCTGAATGTATCCGCTGAACCGATTATTACCTTTAATCCTGCTTTCTTGAAATTATGAGCAAGCTTACCAACTGTAGTAGTCTTTCCTGCCCCATTAACTCCAACAACCAATATTACATAAGGTTTAAACTGGTTTATGTTTTCTCCGATAGAAATATAATTCTTCTGAAGAACACCGGTTAATTCTTTTTTTACAGTTTCAATTACATTTGCACTTGATCTGTCTTTATCATCCTTTAATGACTTACGAACATTTTCTATTATTTTTTCGGTGGTGTCAAAACCAATATCTGAGGTAATTAAAATTTCTTCGATATCATCAATGGTTGCATCGTCTATAACAGCTTTACCACTTATAGTTTCCGTAATTGAGTTGAATATTTTATTCCTGGTTTTTGTTAAACCTTCTTTAAGTTTTTTAAAATTAATATTATCAAACAGACTCATACTTCTTCTTTTTTATGAATTCAAATGCACGAAACAGGTAAGCGATAAATGAAACAATAATTAAAATTAATGTAGAAAAAAATACTGCCTGAAAAACTAAACCACTTTTATCAAAGTTCAGAATAATCATTAATAATAACAATGCGAGGACACATACAGTAATTTTTCCAATCATATTTGAAGGAAGGACTTTACCAATCTTAGTTGATAGAAAAATTCCTCCAAGAAAAATAATAATATCTCTTCCTATAATCATATAAAACAAATATTCCGGTATTTCTTTCAATAAAAATAATTTGATTACTACAACACCAGTTACAACTTTATCAGCTATGGGGTCTATTATCTTTCCTACTTCTGTTATCTGTTTGAATTTTCTCGCGAAGAATCCATCTAAAAAATCTGATACGAGTGCAAATAATGATATTACTAGAATAATGTATAAAGTATTGTAATTCTTGGATTCACTTAATAAAAACCACAGTGGAATAGCAGAGAGTAATCGAAGAAAGCTCAGAAGATTTGAGATGTTATAAATTTCGGTTTTACTAAACATTACCGTACAACTGCGAACTTACCGATCTTCTCGTCAACTTCGTTATTCAAATCATCAAGCATTACTATCCTGTAAATATATATTCCGGAATTAAGTTTTTCGCCTGACTCATAATTCAAAACGAAATCAACTCCACCGTTACCATCGCTTTCTTCAATTTCAGTTATTCTGTCACCATTCAGGTTAAAGATAATTATCTTTGCTTTCTTTGGAAGATTTGCAAAAGTAACTTTTTCTTTTTCAACATTTGCAGGATTAGGATAAACATAAACATCAGAAAGATCTTTAGCAAAAGAGGTAAGCACAATATAGCTTCCTGCTCCTGAGTTAATTGTAATATTACCGGATGATTTGAGGTTTACAATTCTAAGCCTATATTCCCTGCCAATCGAACCAATTGGTTTTGTTCCATCAAGATTAAGGTAAATCATTTTTTTATCGTTGGGATTAACTTCAACTGATTTTACACTATTCTCAGGTTCAAATTCATAATTAGAAATATTTACAACTGAACTTTCATCAACATCAAAATTAAAGACAAGTTTTATTCTGAATGGATTTATTATTTCAAATGATGAAATGTAAAATGTTTCTACTTCCGGAGTTGGAGTAACTATAAATGTTAATGTATCAGTCGCTATCGGTGAGTTATATAAGTCTTTTATATCTTTAACGATTAATCTCAATTCCCCGGCAGGTAAATTTTCTCTAAATGAGAGCAAATAAGAATATTGATTATTAGGTGAAACTGAATTGGGAAAACGAATATTTGGGTCAACACCTAATATTTCAAATGATTGAAGATTCTCTATAACATTTTTCATTTTTTCTGAAAAGTTAACAATCACACTAGAGTTACTGTTGCTTACAGCATTGACAGGTTTAGCAGGTAGGTGGGAATAAACTTCAATTATTTTGCTTAAACCGGATAATGGCTCAGGTTTAGCAGGATCATAAGCTTTAATGGCATAAAAGAAAAATGTACTATCTGTTACATTTGCATCGAAATAAGTTGGAACTGAAGTTGAATCAATCAGGTCAAAATTATTTTGTGAAACTCCTTTATAAATATAGAATTTTGGAGATGCTGAAAACCAATCAAGTTGAATAGTCGCAGCGCTCATACTATGACCTGAAAGATTATAAGGAATACTTACATACGTTGAAGTTGCAAATTCAGAAAACTCAATTCTGTTTGAATATGGGAAAGCTATTTCAAGTACGCCATTCTGATTCAGATCGGCAATAAAAATAGAATTAGAATTTATATTTTCTTTAAATGAAATGATTTTATACCCTGATAAGTCATGCTCAAAGATGTATGCATAAGGAAATACAAAAACTAGTAGTTCATCTTTGCTGTCATTATTGATGTCAGCAAATCTCAGACTGTTTTCAGCATTTCTGAATGCACCGTTAAATTCAATTGAGGCATCCAATATAGCATGGTCAAAAAGAATATTTGGATTGTTGTTGGATAAGTTGAACACAATTAATCTGTAGTATGGCGATATATCCATCTCATTCACAGAATGCAATAAAACCGCAAGTTCTGATTTACCATCACCATCATAATCACCGGTTGTTAAATATACTGAAGATCCAAGAAATCCAGTCTGAATAGTATATTGTTCGGTAAATGTATTATTGGATTCAATTCTATAACTGAATATATCACCATCCTGGTCAACCATCCAAAATTCATTTATGCCATCACCATCAATATCTGATACTACTGCACCCGGCGAATTAATCCAATTGCTGCCAAATCCTATTTGAGTAAAATTCAAAAGAGTATCTACAATTTTAAGGCTGAGATCCGACTGAACATCCCATACTTCTATTTTAGATAAATCTCTTAAAGAAAAAACTTCTACAATTCCATCTAGATCAACATCTTTAGCCATAATAGGCCAACATCTTACTTCAGTATCTTGAGCAACAACGGAAAATTTTTGAATAAATGTTGTGGAATATTCTGAAGATTGTTCCTCAATATATCCATCATAAACAAAATAAGTTAATAGATCCGTTAAACCATTCTGATTAAAATCACCAAAATCCTTGACTATTTTTGAATCCAATGAATCAATTTCAGTAAAGGTTTCATTAATGTAATTAAAAATATGTGAATATTTCTGAGTTAAAGATTTTCTAAGTATTATATTTTTAAATTCACTTGAAGTAATATTTATCGGATTTTCATAAATGCTACCAGAGGGTAAAGAATAAGGTAAAATATTTTCAGTTGATAGTTCAGTATGTACTGAAGTTGAAATAATAAAGTTATTTCCATTATCTTTTACTTGTGTTTTTAGTCCCACAAGATTTTCTGCTTCAAAAAATATTTCATATAAACTATTTTGAATTGTTAAATCCTTGGGAATAAAACCATAATGCAGTTGTTTTACAAACTGATTATTAATAGTAAATCCATCCAGCGTTACGAAATTAAAATTCTCTTCTCCGGTTTTTCTGTAGAACATTCTAACAAAACACGGTTCGTTAGTGTACATTGCTGCTAACGGTACTGATTTATCACCATAAAAAGCAGGTATTAAAGAAATCAATTCTGCAACCGGAGGTGTCCTATCAATGTGAAAGTTTATACGTTCTTCTAATGTTCTACCATTGTTTTGGTTTACAACTATTCTTAAAGTATAAACTGTATCCAAAAAATTAGATATGTTAAGATCCCATATTTCCTGTTTTGAAAATTGATTTAATCCATTATCAATTAAATTTGTCCAGTTTTCAGGATTAAACCCGAGACCCACCTCTAAACTAAAACTTGTAAAATAAGGAGAGAGTATAGATGCAATAATTTTAATACTATTTCCAGATGTTGCATAATCTTGTGTTGGGCTATAGAATTTTATTATTGCAGGAGCAGTAATAGAGAGAGCTTTAAATAGATTTAATCTTCCTGCACCACTTCTTAAATCCCATCCTACCTCACCTATATCATCCGATGTTGATTTTAAAATTTGTTTTATTTCTTCATTTGTGAAATTATTCAAAGAAAGTAAAAGCGCTGCTGAAGCAGAAACAAATGGTGCAGCTGCAGAGGTTCCATTAAAAGACATATAACCAAGATTTTTAGCAGTTGAAGTAATCGAAGTTCCTGGAGCTACTAAATCAAGAGTCGAACCCCAATTTGAAGATCCTGCAACAAAGTCTTGTTCCGTGGAATATCCAACACTAATTACTTCACTGTAACCGCTTGGATAGTGTGGAAGATTAGAATTTTGATTTCCCGAACTGGCAACAAGAACAACATTCTGTGAAAACGCATATCTTATGACATCTCTTAAAATATAGGAAAATGAATAATCTCCCCAACTCATATTTATAACTTTAGTACCCATTAGCACTGCATATAAAATCGCTGCTGCTGCATCGTCTTCCTCCCCGTATCCACCAGGATCAAATGAACGCAAGTTCAATACTTTAATATTTGGGGCAACACCAGCAATCCCTGAAAAGTTATTTGTTTCAGCAGCAGCAGTACCCGCTACCAATGTACCATGTCCGTGATCATCACTAGGTTCATTATCCCAATCAAGATAGTCTCCACCAGTTGAGTCAAATGGAAAGCCAACTCTATCTACAAAATCCCATCCCATATAATCATCTATAAAGCCATTATCATCATCATCAATGTAGTTGTCAGGAATTTCACCAGGATTGGAGTAAACTTTATTCTGAAGATCAGGATGGAAAAATTCAATACCTGTATCTATAATTGCAAGCAAAACTGTATTGCTACCTTGTGTAATATTCCAGGCATCAAAAGCGCCGATTTTTTCTAAAGCCCATTGTTCATTAACAAGACTATCATTAGGAATGTAATCTACCTGGTATGTGTTTGCTGGCTGAACATATTCAATTGTATTGTCACCTTGTGCAAGAGAAAGGAATAACTGTGAATCAATATCCTTTTCAAAAGTTACTTTAATTATTCTTGAAAGACGTTCATCAACTTTTCCTAAACCTTTTGCAAAAAAGTTAACATCAAAATTATTATTTATCTTTCTTAAAGATTCTGAAGATGAAAAGATTTGCTTTGAGTTTACTTTTTCTTCAACTTCATTTTTGCTTATAGTTTCATTATACTTAATAAAGTAGGTTGTCTGTGAGTAAACAATATTAGATATGAATAAAAGTGTAAAGAGAAAGTATAGAACTTTAAAGTTCATAGATCTCTTTCTTGAAAGTAGAATCCACTTTAGTAGGATAATTCCCGGAAAAACATGCAGTACAAAAATTCTCATAGCCAACTTCAGATACAGCTTCAAGCATTTCATCAATCTTCAGATATTCAAGACTATCAACTTCAAGATAATCTCTTATATGCTCAATATTGCCATCACATTTATTAGCAACAAGCTCTTCCTTACTCGGGAAATCCATTCCATAATAACAAGGATGCATAATTGGTGGTGAAGAAATCCTCAAATGAATTTCTTTTGGTTTTGCTTCTTTAATAAGATTAATCAATTGCTTTGATGTAGTTCCTCTAACAATTGAATCATCCACAAGAACAACGGTTCTTCCTTCAAGCACTCCCCTGACTATGTTAAATTTTATCCTTACACCAATCTCACGTTTCTCTTGTCCTGGCTGAATAAAAGTTCTTCCAATGTAATGGCTTCTGATAAGTCCAATTTCAAGCTTTGATTTAATTCCCATTTTATCTAACTGATTTTGGTAACCTAATGCTGCAGTATTAGAACTATCCGGTACACTTATAACAATTACCTTATGACCATCCTTATCGGTAACAGGATATTTTTTTGCAAGCACTTTACCAAGCCGCCTTCTCATCTTATCAACATTATGCCCGAAAATAAAACTATCCGGACGGGAGAAATATATATACTCAAAAACGCAATGTTTCTCAGGCATAACAATTCCATTTATTCTTTCTGATTTGATTTCTCCTGTTTCAAATGCTTCATCATCTATTATTACTATTTCACCAGGATTAACTTCTCTTATAAACTTTGCTTGTATGATATCAAATGCACAGGTTTCTGATGCAACTACAAAAGCATTATTTAATTTTGCAATTGATAATGGCCTGAATCCGTATGGATCCCTGGCTGCAATAAGTTTACCATCTGTTAGAATTGTTAAACAATATGCGCCTTCCAATTTGGTCAAAGCTTCTTTTATTTGTTCAACTTGATTGTTCAACCGGCTTCTTGCAATAAGATGAAGAATAACCTCAGTATCACTTGTTGTTTGGAAAATTGCACCTTCATTAATTAACTCTTCGCGGAGCTCCTTAGCGTTGGTGATATTGCCGTTATGTGCAACAGCAAGATTGCCAAGACGGTAATTAACGACAAACGGCTGAATATTTTTTCTTGATTGTGAAGAACCTGTAGTAGAATATCTGTTATGACCAATTGCTGAACTACCCGGCAACTCATTTTGCAATATTTTTGAATCGCCAAAAACTTCGGAGACCAATCCTTCTCCTTTGTGGATATTAAAAACAGAGTGGCTTTTATCGTTTAGACTTTTTGTAACAATTCCGCATGCTTCCTGTCCCCTGTGCTGAAGCGCATGCAAACCATAATAAGTGTGCAGTGAAGCGTTTATCGAACCATAAATACCGAAAACACCGCAATGGCATTTTGGCTTATCAGGATACAAAGCTTTATTCATTTTTTTATTTATTTCTTGTGAAGAATTATTCAAAATTAAGAATAAATGTTCACTTGAAAAAATAGATTTGATATATTTCAGAAGAAAGGTACTATTTGAAGACTTGATATATTATAGTAAATATTTTTTGTGATTTATTTTGAAGATTTACGTCAGTCGGAACGGTGGGATTTGAACCCACGACCACCTGAACCCCATTCAGGTACGCT
>CAYNUV010000090.1:0-9083 GCA_964400245.1 uncultured Ignavibacteriaceae bacterium | reverse complement strand
TAAAAGTTTAATTTCAATAAATGATCTTACACTTGATGAGATAAATGCAATCTTCGATCTCTCTGCAGATCTTAAAGAGAAATTGAAGAATGGAGTTCCGCACAAATATCTTGAAGGGCAAACACTTGGAATGATCTTTTCAAAACCATCTACAAGAACAAGAGTTTCTTTTGAAACAGGAATTTACCAACTTGGTGGGATAGGATTGTATTTTAGCCAGAATGATCTCCAATTAAAAAGAAGTGAGAACATTTCCGATACTGCAAAAGTTCTTTCAAGATATCTTAATGGAATAATGATAAGAACGTTCGATCACCAGGATGTAATTGATTTGGCAAAATATGGTTCTATTCCTGTCATAAATGGATTAACAGATCTTCTTCATCCATGCCAGGTTTTGGCTGATCTTTTTACAATCCTTGAAAAGAAAGGAAATCTAAAAGGATTAAAGCTCGCTTACATTGGTGATGGAAATAATATGGCTCACAGCTTATTGTATGGCTGCTCTAAAGTAGGGATGAACATTTCTATTGCTTCTCCAAAAGGATATAAGCCGAATGAACAAATAGTAAACAATGCTTTAAGAAATGCAAGAGTTATGAACAGCAAAGTTGAAATACTTGATAACCCTGAAGAAGCAGTTAAAGATGCTGATGTAATTTATACAGATGTCTGGGCAAGCATGGGACAGGAATCTGAAGCTTTGGAAAGAAAGAAAATATTTGCACAATACCAGGTAAATGAAAAGCTTGTCAAACATGCAAAAGAAGATTATCTCTTTCTTCATTGTCTTCCTGCTCACAGAGGAGAAGAAGTTGTTAATGAAGTAATTGATTCGCCAAACTCAGTTGTATTTGATGAAGCTGAAAACAGGTTGCATGTACAAAAAGCAATTATGGTTTTATTGATGCAAAAATAGAGAGTAGGTAGATCAAGACCTACTCTACAATAATTTATGGTTGGTTGTAATATTTGAATCTCTCAAACAAAAATATTCTTATCACCGGTGCTTCAAGCGGGATTGGTTACCAATTGACAAAAGACCTGGCTAAAGAAGGTGCGAACTTAGCTCTTCTTGCAAGAAGAAAAAATATTATTGATGATCTTGCAAAAGAATTAAAATCTTTCCCTTCTCGGAACGATCCCGACTCAAGTCGGGGAAAAATTGTTACTGCTTACTGTGATGTAACTTCAAAGGAAAGTGTAAAGACTGCTTTTGGTTTTGTAAAGAAAGAATTTGGAAGTATTGATGTTGCTATTCTCAACTCGGGTGTAAGCTACAGGATGAGCGTTGAAGAATTTAATGCTGATCATCTTGAAGAAACATTTAATGTAAACTTAATGGGTTTGATTTACTGTCTGAATGAAATCATTCCTGATTTTATCCAAAAGAAAAACGGTTGCATTGTGGGTGTATCAAGCTTATCTGAAGTAAGAGGATTTCCAAGGAGCGCTGCTTACTGTTCAAGCAAAGCTGCAGCTTCAATTTTTCTTGAAAGCATCCGCATTGAATTAAAAAAATATAATGTAAAAGTTTTAACTGTTAAACCTGGATTTATTAAAACCCCGCTGGCAGATAAAAATGAATTTAGTATGCCTTTTTTAATGAGTGTTGAAAAAGCTTCAGGTATAATTCTAAATGGAATTAAAAAAGAAAAAAGCATTATTCAGTTTCCCCTGCCTACAGTTCTCGGTTCAAAGCTGTTAAAATTCCTACCGGACAAAGTATTTGATTACCTGTCAAGCCTGCCGCTTCCTTCAAAAAATAACTAATAAAATGCGATTCTTTCCATTTCCGTATGGCATAGGTTTGGCAATATTTTCTTTGGATACGTGCGTAATTTTGTAATAAAAAAGGTGTCTAATGAAGCAGGCATTTTATGTCTTACTTATATTTGGGCTTATTTACTTTGTTTATTGGTATGTAAACAGACCTCCGGAAATACTTGCAGTTCAAGGCACTTTAAGAGTTCTTGAAGAGAGCAATCGTACCACTGCTTATGGTGGAAGTGTTTACAAAGCAAGTGTACATGGGACTGCAAAAAATACCGGGAACTTTACAGCTAAAGAAATATGGATTTATTATAACGTTGGCAAAGAAAAAGTGAGCGCTTATATAAGCGAACTCGCACCAAACCAGGCGGTAATTTTCCGTACAGGTATATGCCAGACAGATATTAAAGATCCAAGGATTGAGTTGGTTAATGTTATTTACAGCAGGTAATTCATCAAGGGGGATAAATTCTTTTAAAACCTAAAGAAATTTTACTTTAATCTTGCCTTTAGAATAAATTGATATTAGTTTTAACTTAAACTCATCATCAATTTAAATTTTAATGCGGGGCAATATTAAATTTTTGCTTCTGTTTTTTGTTTTTTCTTTGCATTTATTGTTTGCCCAGGCAGACACTTCCCTTACTTTTTCCGAGATAATGTTTACTCCTCAATCAGGTGACAATGAGTTTATAGAAATTTATAACCTCAGTGAAACTGAGAGTATTGATCTTAATAATTATAAGATAATATACTCAACATCCAATGCAGATATTATTTCTTCAGCAGGATTTGAAACTGTTCTTCTTCCTAATTCTTTTGCCGTCATCTTTGAAGGAGATTATGATTTTGTTTCGGGAATTTATAACAATCTTATTCCACCTAATGCTCTCATATTAAAAATTTCAGATAACTCATTCGGTTCTTCAGGAATGGCAAACACCACAGACAGGCAATTGTGGCTGTTAAGACCGAACAACGATACTCTTGAAACTTATATTTACTCTGCAAATAACTCCTCATCCTTTTCTGATGAAAAAATCTTTTTAAATAAAGATAACTCTGCAAGTAATTGGGAAAATTCTCTTCCGCTAAATGGTACTCCGGGTGGAAGAAATTCCGTAACCCCGCTCAATAATGATCTTGTATTTAATTCTCTGTCATTTAGTCCTTCAGTTCCAATAAATGGAGATGATGTTGAAATTACAGGTATAATTAAGAATCTTGGAATTAATGTTGCACAGAGCTATTCTGTTGAAATTTATAATGATGCAGATTTGGACACATCAGGTTCTCCGCAGGAATTAATTTTCTCACAATCTTTTAATAATCTTTTGCCTGATGATTCTGTTACAGTTAATACAATAATTAATTCAGCAGCAGCAGGTAATTATCAAATTTTAGGAAAAGTAATTTTTATAAATGATGAAGACACATTAAACAATAAGAAGATTATTCAATTTACAGTTTACCCGCCCGGAAATAATTATAATGATGTTGTTATAAATGAAATTATGTACGCACCAACAACCGGTGAACCTGAATGGATTGAACTTTTAAATACAACTAGTAATACATTCAACCTTTTTGGATGGAGATTTGCTGATGCTTCATCTGGGATAATATTAGGTTCCGAAATTCTTGGCCCAAATGAATTTATAGTTCTTAGCGCCAATGAATCAATTCACTTTTATTATGACATACCAGTTAATGTGCTCATAGTGAATCTTCCCTCTTTAAATAATACGGGAGATAATTTAACGCTTACAGATTTTAATGGAAGATTAATTGATAGTATCTCTTATCTTCCATCATGGGGAGGAAGTGGCGGGCGTTCGTTAGAAAGAATTTCTTCAAATGAAGAAAGCAATGATCCAATCAACTGGGGAACGTCTGTTAGTATAAATAAGGCAACTCCGGGAAATATTAATTCAATTACTCCAAAAGATTTTGATTTAAGGATTTCTTCATTCAAAGGAGAAAATAATTTTGGAATTATAGGTGAAGAAATAAATTTCACAATTCAAATATCAAACCCGGGGTTAAATGATTCAGGAAATTTTCTTCTAAAAATTTTCAGAGATGCTAACACAGATTCCATTCCACAGCTATCAGAACAGATTGGGGAACTGCAAGGAAATTCTATTCTTAACGGGGATAGTATTCAATTAAATTTTCCAACAGCAGACTTTGTTGAAGGAAATAATTATTTCATCGTTTATCTTGAAACTATTCCTGACCAGGATACAACAAATAACTTTGCATTCACAAAAATTATTGGCGTGGTTGTAAATGAAGTCAGGAACGATCTTATCATAAATGAATTTATGTATGCACCAACATCGCCTGAACCCGAATGGATTGAAATATTTAATAGCAGTGATAAAGTTATTGACATAAAAAATTACAGCATCGCCGATAATAATGATTCTGTTTTAGTTATTGATGAATCTGTAATTCTTAACCCGGGAGATTATTTTGTAATTGCGGGTGATTCATCAATACATAGTTATTACAATGTCCTTTCAGGAATTACATACAAAAACTTCTCTGCTCTTAATAACACAGGCGATAAAATAATTCTTCTTGACTCACTTAACAGAACGATGGATTCACTTCAATATTTTTCAAGTTGGGGAGAGAACAACGGGAAATCATTAGAAAGAATTAATTCTGAACTTTCCTCACTTGATTCTGCAAGCTGGAAAGCATCTGTAAGTAAATATAAAGCGACACCCGGTTATATTAATTCCATCACAGAAAAAGATTTTGATCTTGCGTTAATCGAAATTATTTATTCTCCTACTCTGCCAATATTTGGTGATAATGTTTCAATCTCAGTTAAAGTGAAGAATGCAGGAAAGAACAATTCGCAGTTCACTATTCAGCTGTTTGAAGATGTTGATCTTGATTCGCTTCCCAATCAACTAATTACAGAAGTTGTTTCTCTTTCTCTTCTGTCGGGAGATTCATCTGTTTATTCAACAAATTTTTCAATTCAAAATCTGCAAAGCATAAAAGGATTTTATGCAATAATTAATTTCACTTCTGATGAAGATACTTCAAATAATTATTTGTATTCAACTATAAAGCCGGGTTACCCATTTTCGACAATAGTTATAAATGAAATACTGTTTACTCCTTCCGGCGGCGAACCTGAATGGGTGGAAATATTTAATACATCCGATGATTCTATAAATCTAAAAAACTGGAACATAACTGATGTTTTAACAACTCCTGCTAACGGCAAAGTAAACCAGGATGATTATATAAAACCAGGTTCATATCTTATTCTTACCAAAGATTCATCTATTGAAAATTACCACAGATTAATTCCATCACAGATTGTTGTTATTAATTTACCTGTACTTAACAATGATGTTGATGGTGTTGTTTTGAAGGACGACAGAGGAGCTACAATTGATTCTGTTTTATATTCAAGCGAATGGGGCGGAACGAGTGGTTACTCGCTTGAAAGGAAAGAAATTAATAACCCGTCAAATATTAATTTAAATTGGAATTCATCAATTGATATTGAACAAAGCACACCGGGAAGAATAAACAGCTTAACTCCAAAACAATATGATCTTTCTGTTGGAGGAATATTTTTTGAACCGAGATTTCCTGTTGCCGGTGATGATGTTTTTGTTTCTGCACAAATGAAAAATAACGGATTTTCATCTGCAGATAATTTTTCTGTAGAATTTTATTTTGATTCCGATTCAAATAATGTTGTTGATCAACTTCTTGAAAGAATTACAAACTTAACCTTGCAAGCTCTTGATTCTTTGTCTGTTCAGACAATCAACCCATTGCAGAATCTGCAATCAAAAATTTTAACTGCTGTTAATATCGTCTTTCAAGATGATGAAGACACATTGAACAATTATGCTGAGAATTCTGTTCAACCGGGGTTTGCATCAAACATAGTTTTAATAAATGAAGTTATGTATTCCCCTTCAGATGAACCTGAATGGTTTGAAATAGTTAATGTTGGAAACGATTCGGTTAACTTAAAAAACTGGTTGGTTAGTGATGTTCTTACAACTCCCACAAAAAGTATTTTATCTTTTGAAGACATTTACATAATGCCCGGCGAGTATGTTGTTATATCCAAAGACACTTCGATCTATAATTTTCATCCCGGTATAAGTGCAAAAGTTCTTACAGCAAACTTCGGAACTCTCGGAAATACTTCTGATGGAATTATAATTTATGATTTCCGGGATGGAATAATTGACAGCTTGATGTATGATTCCGATTGGGGAGGAAAGAACGGTTATTCTATTGAAAGAATTTCTTTGATAAAAGAAACAAACGACAGCACAAATTGGGTTACTTCACTTAGTTTGGAAAGAAGCACTCCCGGTAAAGAAAATTCCACAGCTTCCATTCCTGATTATGAAAGAAATATTGTTATAATAAACGAAATAATGTTTGATCCTGATATTGATAACAGCGAGTTTATAGAATTTTTTAATCTGGGAGATACGGAAATAAATCTTGGAGGCTGGAGATTTGAAGATGAAAGCGGAAATATTAATAAACTGAGTGATACAAGTTTTATAATTCAACCGAATGAGTATTTTATTTTTGCAGCAGATTCATTAACGATAAATAAATATAATCTTCAGAATTTCCGTAATAAAACTGTTGCAGGGATTTTATCTATCGGACTTGGAAACACCGGTGAATTAATTTTACTGAAAGACATAAAGCAAAATATAATTGATTCGGTTTGGTACTCTGACAAATGGCATAACAAAAATATTCTTACAACCAAAAACAGTTCGCTGGAAAGGATAAATCCTTCACTGAATGGAAATGATCAGCTCAACTGGAGTACTTCTGTAAATCCTGATGGAGCTACGCCGGGAAATCAGAACAGTATCTTCACAGATAATAAAAACAAGGAAGCAAACATATCAGTTTCACCAAATCCATTCTCTCCCGATAATGACGGCTTTGAAGATTTCACTTTAATTAATTACAACATCACACAAACTATTGCACAGTTGAGACTAAAAATATTTGACAGCAAAGGAAGGCTTGTCAGAACTTTGATAAGCAATCAGCCTGGAGCTTCATCCGGCTCAATTATATTTGATGGGCTTGACGATGATGGAAGAGCATTGCGGATTGGAATTTATATTATTTTTATGGAAGCATTAAATGACAACGCTGGCGTTGTAGAAACTTTGAAGACAACCGTTGTAGTTGCAAGGAAGCTGGATTGAGAAAATCTAATATTAAGTATAACAATATCATTTATTTATATTATCTATAAAATAACCGGCTCTCTCAATAATTATAAATTGCAATATCCAAAAGACAATTGCGGCAATAAGCATCCTTCTCGCAAAAATAATTTTACCTCTACCCAAATCATTAGCTTGTTCCCAATCATTTGCAAGCTGTTCTATACTTTTAATTCGTGAACTAGCTGTATAAATAATAAATATAATAAACCCTATTAGAAAATTAGTAAATCCTCTTAGAAAATTAGGTTTTTCCTGAGCCTTAACAATTTCACCATAATTACTGTTAATAGTATTAATAAGCTGCAAGAATGTAATTAAAGCTGATGCAATAGAACCAACAACATAATACAAGTTGTGTCTTAACCATTTTTCTTTGCTTAATGCCTGCTTTTTTTCTTCACTCGAAATCATTTTATTTGAAAATTAATTAATTGTCTTCATCACCATGTACTAAAGCAAAATTACATTCATCAATCGCTTTAGCAAAGGTTCTTTCTCTATCATATGAATTCCATCGAAGGTGACCAAAATTTGACTTCATTAACTGTAAAAAGTAAAGATAATCATTAGCAGTGCAAATTGTTGAAATATAATACCGTGCTCGTATAGTTGTATCCCACATAATAAAAAGTTTGGGTTGCCGGAAGTGCATAATTTTTGAAGCTCCAGTTTGACCAACAATAGATTTTAGTTTCAAATAAATTTCCGTAATATCTGGAGCAATTACATTCCACTCTGTATTAATAAAATCTTCATCTTTAAGCCTCTCAAATATTGGCTCAAGATTATTAATGATGTTACGAAAATTATTTAAATCGAATTTCCGCATGAAATAACGAAATCGAGCAAAATTCCATGTTGCAAGTATCAAAAGATAGGCTTCAATTTTATAATCCGATTGTATCATCTTCAGTCCCATTTTATAAAGTTGAGATCGTGATGGTTCCAATCTTTCAAATTCAACTAATTTCTCTTCAAACTCTTCTTGACTAATCACTATTTTTATTCAATTTAGTATTGTTTAAATATTTTTATTACCAAATATTTCTCTCTGTACGTTTTACAAATTTGAACAATTATAATTATTAATTCAATAAAAAAATGAATTGTAAATCCCTTAAAGGGATTTAATATTTATAGTGAAATAACTAACCCCCATTGAATGATATAAAGGACTAAATCCTTAAAAAAAGGTTTTATTATTGTTTATATCTTCTTCTTGGATTTCTCTGTTCAAAAAAATGAATATCTGGATTATAATTCAAACAATAATTAAATTATCGTTTATTCACATTAGTAATTACTATGTTCAAACAACTTAACTGGATAGAAAGAAAATTTAATTTCGATTTCCCTGTCGAAACCTTTCCTTCCATACTCGAGAGATTTAGAGGTGTTCCGGCAAGACTTGAGGAAATGACAAAAAATCTTTCCGAAGAAATCTTAACATTAAAACCTGAAGGCAAGTGGTCAATCAAAGAACAGGTTGGGCATTTGATTGATCTTGAAGAACTTGGTGAAAAAAGGCTTGATGATTACCTGAATGGAAAAGAAATTTTATCTGTTGCAGATATGAGTAATAAAAAAACTCACGAAGCAGGTTATAATCAAAAAAATATTAATGAATTACTGAAAGAATTCAGAAGTGCAAGAGAGCATATTATTAAAAGACTTGAGAATCTTACCAAAGAACAAGCTGCTATCATATCAATTCATCCCCGCCTTAAGGAGAAGATGAGAGTTATTGACTGGGTTTATTTCATGTCTGAACATGATGATCATCATTTAACTTCTATAAGACTACTTAAAGACTCATTTAAATAAAGAAGAAGCTTAACTTTTCATTTCCTATCCCAATTGGTGCTAAAAGGCATAATCATTTTAAAAATTTTTACTGCTATTTCTTCTATAAAACCAAGTCTCTAATTTCTTCAATAAACTTTTACTATCTTTTCTTTTTATAACTAAATAAACGCGGAGGTGTGTCATGAAAAATTTTTTACTCTCACTCTTTCTTCTCATAATTACAATTAATGCTTTAGCTAAATC
>CAYNUV010000089.1:0-9144 GCA_964400245.1 uncultured Ignavibacteriaceae bacterium | reverse complement strand
TGTTCCAACTTTCCTTGGTGCTCATACTTTTCCACCTGAGTTTAAAGATAATCACAAAAGTTATATTGATTTGATTATCAACAAGCTCATTCCGCATATATCATTACACAAGCTTGCAAAATTTTGTGATGCATTTTGCGAGAGCACTGCTTTTTCTTCATCGGAAATTGATCAGATATTTTATAAAGCAAAAGAATACCGGCTTCAGTTAAAACTTCATACGGAACAATTCAATAATATTGGTGGGATTGATATTGCATTAAAGCATAATGTTGTAAGTGCAGATCATCTTGAAGTTCTTGAGGAATCTAAATTAAATGCTCTTGGGAATTCTGATATTGTTTGTACTCTGTTGCCTGGAGTTTCATTTTTCTTAGATTATCAGTACGCACCTGCAAGAAAATTAATTGAGAGTAATGCAATTATAGCTTTAGCAACAGATTATAATCCGGGTTCTTCTCCTATATCAAATTTAAATTTCATTATGAGTCTTGCTGCAATCAAAATGAAAATGACAATTGAAGAAACAATTAATGCAGTTACAATAAATGCAGCTAAAGCAATCGGCTTGAATGAAATAACAGGAAGCATTGAGCTTAATAAGCAAGCTGATTTTGCTGTATTTGATACTTCCGATTATTCAGATATTGTTTATAATGTTGGAAAGAATCTGAATATCTTAACGATAAAAAATGGAGAGATTATTTATAATTGTCATTCCCACGAAAGTGGGAATCCATAAATTATCATAGAGAAATAGATTCCCGTTTTCACGGGAATGACATAGGAAATTAAAATGAAAATAATTGAGTGCGTTCCAAACTTCAGTGAAGGAAAAAATGAAAATACTTTTAATGCAATTAAAGATGCAATAAGCAAAACAGAAGGTGTAAAGCTTCTTAACATTGAACCTGATGCAGATTACAACCGTGTTGTTGTCACAATGGCTGGAGATGAAAATGGAATTCTCGAAGGTGCTGTAAACGCAAGTAAGGCCGCAGCAGAGTTTATTGATATGACAACTCAAAAAGGAAAACATCCTCGTCTCGGTGCTATTGATGTTGTACCTTTTATCCCCGTTAAAAATGCTACAATGGAAGATTGTGTAAAGATTGCTGAGAAATATGGAGAACGAATTTCAAAAGAACTCCAGGTTCCTGTTTATCTTTATGAAGATGCTGCGAGAAAACCAGAACGAAAAAGTTTACCGGATATTCGCAAAGGAGAATATGAAGGGCTTGAAGAAAAATTAAAAAATCCGGAATGGCTCCCTGATTTTGGCGAAGCAAAGTTTAATCCTAAGCTTGGTGCAATTGTAACAGGTGCAAGATTCTTTCTTATAGCTTACAATGCGAATATAAAATCAACAGATGTTAATATTGCTAAAGAGATTGCAGAAACTCTTCGTGAATCCGGAAGAGCTAAAAGAGATGTCCAGGGAAACATTATTAAGATAAATGGAAAAACTATTAAAGAACCGGGCAGGCTTCAGCATGTTAAAGGAATGGGTGTTTCTCTTGAGAAATACAACATCACACAGGTTTCGATGAATCTTACAAATTATAATGTTACTCCTCTTCATACAGCATTTGAGGAAGTAAAAAAAGAAGCTGAAAGATTAGGCGCTGAGATTGGCGGAAGTGAAATTGTCGGTCTTGTTCCTCTTGAAGCAATTTTAAAAGCCGGAAGATTTTATTCTGATGATGATACAACAGATGAAAAATATTTGGTGAATTTAGCGATAGAAAAACTTGGCCTCAGTTCACAGAATCTATTTATCAAAGAAGAAAAAATTATTGATTATATGATTTGAAAACCAATTGTCATTGCGAGTGAGTCTTCGAGTGAAGCAATCTCATTTTCTAATATCTTAAATAAATTTAATAGATTACTTCATTCCGATAAATCAGGATTCGCAATGATCGAATTAAAAGGAACAATATGAACACATCTCCAACAATAAAAAATTATCTTGATGAATTATCTTCAAGCTCTCCTACTCCCGGTGGAGGAAATGTTGCAGCACTTTGCGGTGCACTTGCATGCAGTTTAGGAATGATGGTTTGCAATCTTACAATCGGCAAAAAAAAGTATGCAGAAATTGAAAATGAAATAAAAGAAGTATCCATCAAGCTTGAGAATTATAAAAATGAATTCCTTAAGCTTGCTGAAGAAGATAACAAAGCATTTAACTTAGTAATGGATGCTTTTAAACTGCCGAAAGAAACAGATGCAGAAAAAAAGATTCGAAGCGGTAAAATTGAACTATCAACAACACAGGCTGCTGTTGTACCATCAAGAGTAATCGAAACCTGCCGTTCTGTAATTCCATATATAAAAACAGTTGCAGCAAAAGGAAACCAGAATTCTGTTTCTGATGCTGGTGTTGCTGCTTCTTTGCTTATTACATCATCACAAGGCGCATTATTAAATGTTATGATAAATTGTTCTGCTCTTTCCAACAAAACTTATGCGGAAGAATTTCTTAAGAAAGCTGAAGCAGCAAATGATGAAGTAAAAAATAATTCTGAAAAGATTATCAGGAATATTAAGAGTAAGTTGAACCCGGTTAATTAAGAAATATTTATGCAAACCTATCTAATAACATTCCAATAAGGAAACAGGTTTTGCAGTATAAGTAATAGTTATATGCCATAATCAATTGGTGAAATATGAATATTTACTTCTCAGATTTCTTTGATGTTGACGAAGGTGTTATTGATAGCTACGGAGCTTTAAACATATCTTTAATTAATGATCTTCCGCTATTCGTTGATCCGTTTTTGCTTTTTAATAGTAAGAAAACCGAATACAAAAAACTCCACGATGAAATAATCAATTATGTTAGTTTCCTAAAGGATAAATCAGAATCAGAAAGTGTGAATCAAGGATTGTTATATAGTTGGTTTATGTTTTCGGAGGTTAAGCAAAATTGGTTCGGTTATAGTGAAAAAGGAAATGGAGGCAATGGTTTAGGCCCTGATTTTGCAAAGTCGTTAAACAAAAATTTGCGATTCGTCTTTTCTAATTTTGGAGATGAACAAATCACAAATGGAAGTCACTTGGAAAAACTATGTTTAATAAAAGATGGTGTCGGGAAAGATCATATCAGTGATTTCACAACTAATCTAATTAAAGAATATTTACTAAAATACACAGAGACATTTACGCTGAAGAATATAAGTAAGAATAAAATCAAAAAAATAAAGGTTGACAAAGTAAGATTTAATTATGATACCGAAACTTGGGAAAGTGATTATTTTACACTTCCATTCGATGGTAAGGATTATGTTTTGCTTTCGCCAAAAGATATTTTAACAAAGGACGACACTTGGATAAACCGAACAGATTTGGTTGATGAATTCTATGATATAATCAGAGCTATTCCCAATGAGCAACTTCGTGCTCAGATTAATAATTATTTCTATAAAGCCCTTCCCAAAAAGAAAAAGCAAACCAAGAAAGACTTAAGAATTGCTGTTCAATACGTAATTGATAATATGCCTGAAGTGCTTGATTATTATATTAAATACAAAGAAGACAATGGAGAAAAAGCAAAATATATTAGTGATCAAAAAGTAAGAGAAATAGAGAACAGATTTATTTTACAACTTGAAAAGTTTGTTAATAGTCTTGATGAAAATACTCAGTTTTATTCCTTAGATAAATATTCTTATGATGCTTCATATCAAAGAGTACTTTTCTTAAAACAAGTTATAGAAAATAATAATGGCTATAAATTATTTTATTATAAAAATGAACCTATCCAACGTGAAGCTGATTTACAAATAATATTCAGATTAACTTGGTATGCTTCCTCATTTGAAGTTGATAGTGAAGTAGACAACGGAAGAGGACCAGTAGATTACAAAATATCAAAAGGTAGTTCTGATAAGACATTGGTTGAATTCAAACTTGCCTCGAATACAAAGCTAAAAAAGAATTTGGCTAATCAAGTTGAGGTATATAAAAAAGCTAATAGAACTGACAATGCTCTTAAAGTTATATTATATTTTACTCACGACGAGTATCTAAACGTTAAAAAGATTCTCAAGGACTTAAAACTTGATAATGATAAAAACATAATATTAATAGACGCTACTAGAGAAAATAAAAAGTCAGCATCAACAGTATAGGCATATTTTCAGGGCTGTCAAGAACGACAGTGTTTCAGGGTTGTCAAGAACCATTTCTAGGCTGTCAAGAACCATTTCTTGACAGTTTTAAGAGAATCAATTTTAAGTTATTTGAAACAGGAAAAATATCCGAGGGTTTTTGGTCACTCAAAAAATAAATAATAAAACAAATTTAACTTTATGCAAGATCTGCACAATAACATTCCAATAAGGAAACAGGTTTTGCAGGATAATTAATAGTTAGGTAGCATAATTACAATAAAATATTAAAAAGAAAATGAAGATATCAAGAACTTCCCAATTAAAATCACCATTCGTTATTTCAGAAGATGATATTACTAAACTCAATGAGAAAATTATTGAGTTTGCTGGAAACTCTTCAATTCAGATTGAATGTTCAGATAATCTCACACGTGAAATGAATAAAATAGATGAGCTTTTAGAATATGATAATCCTAGGAATAAATCTATCAAGTCCCTTAGGTTATCAGCATATGGCAAGGAGAGGTTTGAAAACAGAAGAGTGTACTTAACATTTTCCGATAGTGAGCTTTCAAATATATATCTCAGTATTGAGGGGCCAGAAAAAGAAGTAACTATTCTTAATGAGAAAATAAATGACAAACTAGATGGTTTCAAGCCATGGTATGCGTTTATGACTCGAGTAGATTTTTTATTTGTTTTTCTTGGACTATATTTTTTGTTGATTGCATACACGTATTTAGGTGTTCTTGTTGGTTTTATTAATACCGCACACAACACCGTAGAAGAAAATTCTATTAAAAAAGATGCAATTTTTTTCGTCATAATCGTATTACCGTTAGTTCTAAGTTTTATTTTAAATTGGTTCAGGAAAAAGATTTTTCCAATTAGCTTTTTTGCAATGGGGCAAGGTAAAAAAAGATATAAAAATTTAGAGAAATTCAGGATAGTAGTAGTTGCCAGTTTTCTATTATCAATCTTATCAGGAATTTTCTTAAAATTATTTTTTAACTAAGTGCTACCTAACCTCTTTAATAAGTAAAAAGTCAATGGAGTAAAAAAGTTCCTGACAAAATAATTCAGGGCTGTCAAGAAGCATTTCTTGACAGTGTTAAGATTATCAATTTTAAATTATTTGAAATAGGGAAAACACCGAGGTTTTTGGACACGCTAAAAATAAATAATAAAACAAATTTAACTTTATGCAAGAACTGCACAATAACATTCCAATAAGGAAACAGGTTTTGCAGGATAATAGTTATATGCTCAAAGAATTTTAAATGGTAAATTTTATGGCAAGAGTATTTATTTTAATAATTCTGTATTTAGTATTATTTCAAAATAAAATATTAGCGAACAATCTCTTCCCAGATGATAGCTATTCAAAAAATGTAATGTTTGTTGAAGCTGGCGGAAATGGATTGGGGTTTTCCTTAAACTATGAAGGATTTTATTCAAGAAAAGTTGGAGTCAGACTTGGAGTTGGAAGTTTATTACTCTACGGTTTGAGTTTTCCTGTAATGCTAAACTACTATGTTGGAGAAGATAATAATAAATTGGAGTTAGGTGCGGGGATAGTTCGTTTTAATGGAGGAGCCGATAGTATATTTGGTGATGAAGCAACTACCTTATTAGGAGTTACAATAGGACTTAGACATCAAAAACAATTTAGAGGTGTTGTTGTAAGAGTCAGTTTTACGCCTTTATATAATCCTGAAAAAGATAGATTAATACCATTTGGTGGATTAAGTGTTGGTTTTACTTTCTAAAAATCTATTAAAGTTTATGTTGTTTAAAACGCATATAACATCTTTAAATAAGTAAAGAGTCAACAAAGCAGAATGGGAATAAAAATCTATTTCCTTTTCCCCAACTCAAACTTCACATCAGTCACAGTCCATCTTGGTTTGAGGTTAAGAGTATCCTTGTAAAAGAAAAATTCTTCAGATGATTTATATGGATTTGGCCAGCCGTAAGTGAAAGTGCTGCTGCTGTCTTTATCATAAAAACACAGTAAAAAATATTTACCTGCTTCTACTCTTTCAAAGCTAAAATTATTTTTTTTGAGTGATTGCTTATAAATTTTCTTATCTCTTCCGGTTCCTTCAAGAATAAGTACTGGATTTTTTGTAAAATCAGCATTGGTTACTAAACCTGTAACACCTGTAAAATCAAGCCCGTTTATAGTTTTGAATTTATACTGATAAAGCGAATCATAACTGTTCCCTGCTGCATCCTTAAGCTTTGAAAAATCAATTGCAATTATATAATCTTTCTGAGGTTCAAGTTTTTGGGAAAGAGTTACCTGGAAAGATGCATCATCAATAAAAGAAAGACTAAACTTAACAGGTTTACCGAGTGTATCTTTAAATGCAACTGCACTATTTATTTCATTTGAATCAAAAGCATCATCAAAGAAAAAAGAGAAGCTTTGGTTCTGGTAATCTGCATTGTTCGATCCCGCTGCCGGAATTGTTTTAAAGAGCTTTGGTTTGGTTGTATCAGGATTAGTGCTGACAGTTATCGAAGTAAAATCGTTTGTATAAAAATTACCTTCCCTGTCTTTCAACGAGTCTGCAATAACAAATAACTGATCAGGAACCGGGAACTTTTCAGAAAGAACAAGAACAAACTCAGTTGCTTTGGTATTTCCTTTATAAGCATAAAGTGGTTTAGTAATCTTACCTGATGCTGAATCTATAAAATGAAAATTATTTTTATTGATAATGGTCGAATCAATCTCTTCACTAAGCGAAATAAGGATATGCATTTCGTCTGTCATAACCGCACCAATTAATCTTGGTGCAGTTGTATCGGCAGAAGTTAAAAAGAAATCCAATCCCTGGTACAGAGTATCATCAGGAGAGAGTACAATATCATTAAATGGAATTCCAATTCTATCCTGCTCGGGCTGGAATAAAAGATCTCTGAATTTATCATCAACCGCAAATATTCTGTAGTCTCCGGCTGCAAGCCCGGATAATTTATAATCGCCATTATTTCCCGCCTGAGAAATGTAATCCGGTTTATATGCAAGAGGTTTAGAAGTTGTATCGTTTAATTTATAAGCAAATATCAAAACGTTTTCTGCTTTATCATCATATACTTTCCCGGTAATTACTCTCCTGTCAATTTCATCTCCTGTAGAAAATGTCAGAGTAAATGCCTGTGCCATCCTGTTTTTATTATTGTAATCTGCGGCATCCGTTCCAACAGTAATTACATAAGTTGTCTTCTCCCTGAGTTTTTCAGGGAAATAAACTCTAAGGTATTTTCCGCTCCAGCTATATTCAATTTCCCCTTCAATTGCTGGAGAAATAAAAATTGCATCCTGCACGGATCTTTTATCAACATATTCTGAAAAACCAATTTCAAAATAATCTTCATCATAATTTGTTGTTGCATCTTCAGGATAGAATTCAACAATCTCAGGTGGAATTTTATCTACTTCTCCACCTCCGGGCGGAAGTTGATTTGCACAAGTTGAAAAAAGGAAAGCAATTAAAAGGAGTAATATTTCTTTCAACTTTTTGTGATGATAAATTTTATAAAAAGAATTAGTCATGTTTTTAAATTTCTACCTCACCATTCATCTTCTGGTAGTCGCAAGCTTCAGCTTGCGCTTTATACGCAACTTGAAAATTGCTGCTGCCATATTTCTTCAACCGGAAAGATATACGTGAAGTCAAAATTTATTTTGCTCCTTTAAAAATCTTCTGAACTCATTTACTTTTTTTAAATGTTCTGAATATGTTTTAGAAAATCTATGACCACCTTTTCCATCGGCAACAAAAAAAATATAATCGTGATCTGCCGGGTAAAGCGCAGCCAAAATAGCAGTTTTGCCTGAATTATTAATTGGTCCTGGGGGAAGCCCAATATATTTATAAGTGTTGTAAGGAGAATTTATCTGAAGGTCTTTATGCAATAATTTTCTCCATCCTCCTTTAAGAAGATATTGAATTGTAGGATCAGCTTGTAATCTCATACCAATTCTAAGTCTGTTATGATATACACCTGAGATAACAGGCATTTCTTCACGTAAGCTTGTCTCTCCTTTAATAATTGAAGCTAAAGTTAAAACCTGATGCGTGGTTAATCCGATTTTTTCTGCTCTTGTAATTAAAGAATCATTCATAAATTCTTTAAAGTTCGTAAACATTTGGGAAATCACTTCACGAGCCGGGCTGTTTTCATAAAGTTCATAAGTACCGGGTAATAAATATCCCTCAAGAGAAATTCTGCCAATTCCCAGTGAGTCAGAAAAATTTTTATCAAAAGCCAGATTAACAAAATCCACCGAATCAATCAATGCATCTCTTTTCAGAACGTAAGACATCCATTTAATTGATAAACCATCTCTTAAGGAAACAGTCCTCATAAATTCAGCAGGACCGGAAATAAAAAGATCAAGAAGATCAAGATAGCTTAAACCATTTGGAATGTGATATCTTGCTGCTCTTATTTTTGTTTCTGCTCCATAAATGAACCCTGCAAATTTCATCGTAACTTTATCAGGAATTATTCCTTCACCGTAAAGCCTGTCAACTATATTGCTGAAAGTTTCGCCTTTTTTTATTTCAAATTGTTTCGGTGATTTTCCCTCAAAATAATTTGGAGTGAAGAATGTGAAATAAAAAAATGCCAGCACTCCAAGAAAGAAAATTAAAACAATAATAAATTCTTTCCGGGATAATAATTTTTTGAGATTTAATTTCATTTTTCCCGCAGCCTGATAATATTCCCCTTTCCTTCTTCCTTCTGGATAGCACGCGATTCATCAATTATACGTTCGTAAATTCTTTGCAGTGCAGGTTTGGTTAACGGTTCTTCAAGGTAGGAATTTATTTTTCCCGAGATTTCCTTTTCTCTTTCAGGTGAGTATGAAGAATACCCAAGTTCACCTTTAACTCTTCCAATGTAAACAGCATATAGAGTTCTTTTATTCAGAAACTGCACAATTGATTTATCAAGCTCGTCAATTTTATCTCTCAGATCATTAAATAATTTTTCAGCTTCTTCCCTG
>CAYNUV010000088.1:0-9169 GCA_964400245.1 uncultured Ignavibacteriaceae bacterium | reverse complement strand
TTCGCAAACAAAATGAAAATAAGTTTAAAAAGAATCAAATTATTGATTAAAAATTAGTAAGGCGGTGAAATTTGGGAATCAAATGGATGCCGAACGGCTATATAAAGAATCTACAGAACTAAAAAATATTTTAGGTTCAATTTGCAGTAAACTCTAACCTGGAATTTATAATTTATAATTTATAATTTTTAATTGATTGTCCTCCTGTAAATGAATAATTTTTTTATTATAGTATTAGATGGAGTTGGTATCGGTGAACTTCCCGATTCATCTGTTTACGGTGATGAAGGAAGCAACACACTTGTTAATATTTCAAAAGCTGTTGGGGGATTGGACTTGCCAAATTTTACTAAACTGGGATTAGGAAATATTGCTGAAATTAAAGGCGTTCCACAGGTTTCAAATCCTTTAGCGTCATTTGGAAAGATGAGTGAAATTTCCAAAGGAAAAGATTCCACGACAGGCCATTGGGAATTAGGAGGTTTATTTGTTGATTTAGATTTTTCTTATTATCCCCAGGGTTTTCCAGATGATATAATTTCAAAATTCCTATCTGAAACCGGCTGTAAAGGAATATTGGGAAATAAAGCTGCTTCCGGTACAGAAATAATTAAGGAACTTGGGGATGAACATGTTAAAACAGGGTTTCCAATAATTTATACTTCAGCAGATTCTGTTTTTCAGATTGCGGCTCATGAAAATATAATTCCTCTTGAAAAGCTTTATGAAATCTGTGAAATAACAAGGGAAAAAATTTTGTTAAGCCCAATCAATATTGGAAGAGTTATTGCCAGACCTTTTATTGGATCTACGGGAAACTATACAAGAACTGTAAACAGGAAAGATTTCTCTATAGATCCGATTGGTAAAACTATTCTGGATTTATTATATGAAAATAAAATCACTACCGTAGCCATCGGGAAAGTGAATGATCTTTTTAATTACAGGGGAATAGCTATCCAGGAAAAAACAAAGTCTAATGAAGAAGGATGCGAGAAGCTTTTGGAATATGCAGCAAAAGTTAGCAGGTCGTTAATCTTTGCAAACCTTGTTGATTTTGATGTTTACTATGGACACAGGAATGATCCGGCAGGTTTTGCTAAAGTATTAAAAGAGTTTGATAATTTTATTTCTTCACTTTTAAATAAAGTTGATACTACCGATGCAATAATTATTACAGCAGATCATGGGAATGATCCGACAACTCCGGGCACCGATCATAGCAGGGAATATATTCCCTTGTTGTTTTACAGGAAAGGAAAAGCAGCAAAGGATTTAGGGACCCGGAAAACTTTTTCAGATACTGCAAAAACTGCTGCAGATTTTTTTGATGTTCATAATAACTTGCAAGGTGAAAGCTTTTTATAACATTGATAATAATTATTTGTAAAACTATATTAGCAATCAATATTAAATACATCATAATAACCTGGAGTATTAATTGTTTTTAGGAAGAGTAATCGGAACTGTGTGGTCAACTCGTAAAGATGAAAACCTTGTTGGTTCCAAATTTCTAATAGTAAAACAGATTGATCTCAATTTTAAAGAAAAAGAAAATTTTGTTGTAGCAATTGATAGTGTTGGAGCCGGTGAAGGTGAAATTGTTCTTGTTGCAACGGGCAGTTCTGCAAGACAAACCGAATTCACAAAAAATAAACCTGTAGATGCTGTGATAATGGCAATTGTAGATAAACTTGATGTTCCGCTAAAAAAATACTTACAGGAACGGGAAAACTAACTTAAAGTTGAATATGATTGAAAAATTAGAAACGCATATCTTGTTAAATAAAAATATTAGGAAGT
Organism: uncultured Ignavibacteriaceae bacterium; assembly: GCA_964400245.1. Classification (GTDB taxonomy): domain Bacteria; phylum Bacteroidota; class Ignavibacteria; order Ignavibacteriales; family Ignavibacteriaceae; genus RBG-16-34-14. The sequence goes on along the minus strand of CAYNUV010000088.1, from coordinate 7,366 downwards.
TTTGTTTTTAGGTAAAGTAATAGGTAATGTTTGGGCAACAAGAAAGTATGAAGCACTTAATACTTTCAAGCTGATGATTGTACAGCCGATAAACGGTGAAAAAGAAAATACCGGAGAACCTATTGTTGCAGTTGATACTGTTGGAGCCGGGCCGGGGGAAATAATTTATTATATCACTGCTTCTGAAGCTGTAATACCTTTGCCTGTTGATATGGCTCCTGTTGATGCTTCAATTGTGGGCATTGTTGACACAATAAACCTGAGATAGTAAACCCGAGGAAATTGTGAGAATAACCAAACAGTTTACAAATCGCGAAAACCTTTCGTTAGATAAATACCTACAGGAAATCGGTAGAGTAACCCTTCTTACTCCTGAACAGGAAATTGAGCTTGCCATCGGTATAAAAAAAGGTGACCAGAGATCTCTTGAAACTTTAACTAAGGCTAACTTAAGGTTTGTAGTTAGTGTTGCAAAACAGTACCAGAACCAGGGATTGGCACTTGGTGATTTAATTAATGAAGGAAACCTTGGCTTAATTAAAGCAGCAAAAAGATTTGATGAGACAAGGGGTTTTAAATTTATTTCGTATGCAGTCTGGTGGATAAGGCAATCAATCCTTCAGTCTCTTGCAGAGCAATCAAGGATAGTAAGATTACCTCTTAACCGTGTAGGTGCTCTAAATAAAATTGGGAAAGCATACAGTAACCTCGAACAGGAATTTGAAAGGGAGCCTAATGCTGCCGAACTTGCACAGGAACTTGATATGGATGTTACTGATGTTGCCGATGCTTTAAGGATTTCAGGGCGTCATGTTTCAATGGATGCGCCATTTTCCCAGGGAGAAGAAAACAGCCTTCTTGATGTATTAGAAAATGATCAGCAGCCGGCACCAGATTATTTTCTTATGAATGAATCGCTTAAAACAGAAATTGATAGAGCGCTTTCTACTCTAACAGAAAGAGAATCTGAAGTTATAAAACTTTATTTCGGACTTAATAAAGATCACTCTATGACGCTCGAAGAAATTGGTGAACGGTTTAATTTAACAAGGGAACGTGTAAGACAAATTAAAGAAAAAGCTATCCGCCGTTTGCGTCATGCTTCGAGGAGTAAAAATTTAAGAACTTATTTAGGTTGATTTTGACTTTTTGTACCAGGCAAAAAGTATTTGCTTTTTATATTTTCATCGGGTTGATTTTTAACCTCGGGTGTTCATCCTCCTCAAATACAGGCCGTTACGGTTCCAATAATGATAATGATGAAAAAGAAAAACGCATCCGTTATCCCCGGCATGAAAATATTGATACATTGAAAAATGAAATTCCAACTGAAAGTGAAATCGTTGATCCTGATGTTGCCCCGGAAGATATAACTTCAATAGATATTTCTGTTCTTAAGGAAAAATACAATTCCGGTTCTTCCGGCAGCACTATAACTTTAAAAGAAAAAATGCTGATGGAAATTATCAGTTATATGAACACTCCCTATAAATTTGGAGGCAATTCAAAATACGGAATAGATTGTTCCGGTTTTACACAAACAATTTATAACAGCTGTTCCATTCAATTGAACAGAAGTGCAAAAGAACAATTTATGCAGGGAATAGTAATTGACAATAAAGAAGAGCTTAAGTTTGGCGACCTCGTTTTTTTTAATACACGCATAGGCGTAAAACCTGGGCACGTTGGAATATATCTTGGCGATAATCTTTTTGTACATGCAAGTTCAAAAAAAGGCGTTATAGTTACTCCAATTACACACGAATACTACACCAAAAGATATATGGGGGCGAGAAGAATTGAACAATCCATCGGTTTTCAATAAAATCCATCCTAAAACCTTGCCTTTTTAACATTTTAATTTCTTCAGAGTTGTTTAAATTATTGTAAGAAAAAAATATTATAATGAATTTCACAACTTTTATTAAAGAAAATAAAGAAATACGTAAAGAGCTTTTAACTCTTTTAATAGTGATTGCTTTATTTACTTCAGGGTTGCTGTTTACCGAACAGCTTCATCAAACTCCTTTTTCTGCTGGTGAATATTTTATTTTTTTAACAGCATATCTTATCAGCGGTTGGGGAGTTCTTTCAAAAGCTTATAAAAATTTATTCCGTGGGAAAGTTTTCGATGAAAACTTTCTGATGACAATTGCTACTCTTGGTGCAATTGCAATTGGACAATTAGAAGAAGCAGTTGCAGTAATGGTATTTTACAATGTTGGTGAATTCATCCAGGGCTTATCAGTCAGGCGTTCAAGAAAATCAATCAGGAAACTTCTGGAGATAAGACCTGATTATGCTAACCTGAGAATTAATAATGAAGTGAAAGAAGTTTCTCCTGAAGAAGTTAAAATAAATGATGAGATAATAGTAAAGCCGGGAGAAAAAATTCCTTTAGATGGAGTTGTAATTGAAGGTTCATCATTCGTAGATACATTTCCATTAACCGGCGAGCCGGTTCCTAAATCTGCAAGAGTTAATGATAATGTTTTAGCCGGGATGATTAATAAATCCGGTTTAATTACTGTAAAGGTTACAAAGCTTTTTGGAGAATCTTCCATTTCTAAAATACTTGAGCTTGTAGAAAATGCTTCTAAGAAAAAAGCAAAAGCCGAAAAGTTTATCTCTGTTTTTGCTTCCTATTATACGCCTATTGTTGTTGGGATTGCATTATTAATTGCTTTTTTACCGCCGCTTCTTTATCCATCATATACTTTTTCCGAATGGATTTACAGGGCTTTGGTTATACTTGTAATTTCATGTCCTTGTGCACTTGTTATAAGCATTCCGTTAGGATATTTCGGTGGAATAGGAGGAGCTTCAAGAAGAGGAATTCTTGTTAAAGGTTCCAACTTTCTTGATGCACTTACTGAAGTTAAAACAGTGGTATTTGATAAAACCGGTACACTCACTAAAGGAGTTTTTAAGGTTACTGATATTGTGCAAAGTAACGGGCTAAACAAAGATAAAATTCTTTACTACGCTGCCGTTGCAGAATCCCATTCAAATCATCCTATTGCTGTTGCTATAAGAGAAGCTTATGGAAGAGAAATTGATTCATCAGCATTGATTAATGTTGAAGAGATTGCCGGGCTGGGAGTTAAAGCTAATATTGATAACAAGCTGGTTACGATTGGGAATGACAGGATGCTTCATACAGAGGATATAAAACATGGAAATAACCATTGCGATGTTGAAGGAACTGTTGTTCACGTTGCTGTAAATAATAATTATGCCGGCTATATAAAAATTTCCGATGAGATAAAAGAAGATTCAGTGGAAGCCGTTAAGCAGCTTAAAGAGCTTGGGATTGAAGAAGTAATTATGCTTACAGGCGATAATAAATTTTCTGCTGAAAATATTGCTGCAAAGATTGGAGTAAGTTCAACTCATTACGAATTGCTTCCTGAAGATAAAGTTGCTCTTCTTGAAAAGATAATGGAAAGATCATCCGGGAAGAAAGTTGCTTTTGTTGGAGACGGAATAAATGATGCACCTGTAATTATGCGGGCTGATGTAGGTATTGCAATGGGTGGCTTAGGTTCCGATGCAGCAGTTGAAGCTGCTGATATTGTTCTGATGGAAGATCATCCTTCCAAAGTTGCAGAGGCAATTAAGATTGCCAAGAAAACAAGAACAATTGTCTGGCAGAATATTATGTTTGCCCTGATAGTGAAAGGATTTTTTATTGCACTTGGCAGTGTTGGAATTGCCTCTATGTGGGAAGCTGTTTTTGCAGATATGGGTGTAGCTTTAATTGCTATTGCAAATGCTACAAGGGTTTTGAGGAGTTAAGCATTGACAGTGTTTTAATTATTTTAAAAACTTATTTAATTTCATTTCATTCTCTTTAAGCATTTCCATCCGTGTTTTACCAAACGTTTGAGAACGATTTTTTATTGCCGATGGATGATATAGCCATTCTATTTTAAGACTACTATTATATTTATGATTCATTACAAGATTATAAGCATCCTTCCCCATACAAATAATATATCTTGGATCGAATATTTTAATTTCTTTTTTCAAATAATTTACAAAACAATTTTTTGCTACAGCTTTGTATGACGGATTATTCCTTGCCCCTTTCATTTTACATTTAATATAGTTTGTTATATAACATTTTTTTAAACCATACTTTACCATTAAATAAGCAAAATAAGTTCCATAAAAATTACCATGTTTCTCTATTTGCTCAAGGCTTTTTGGCCAAGAATTGACTGATGGTGTCCAATAATAATGTTTTAAAGGTAGAAATTTATTTATTCCATGAAATGATTTATGTATATAAAAACCATAATTGCCACCAGGGTTTTCAAGAATAATCATTACACCATCAGTTATTTTGATTGGGTAATTAATCTTTCCTAAGCATTTTTCATAGTCTTCAATAGAACATCCGTGAGACATAAACTCTAGAAAATTGTTCGAATTAGTAAGTTTCTTCTTTTCGCAGTCTATGCAAAACTCATTACATTCGATAGGAATTTCATATCTATTCTTAATATCAAAAGTTTTTGGATACTTTAATAAGACTTCGAAGTTTAATCTTTTTAATTTTCCAATCATTATTTTCCAAATCTGTTTTGATTCTCGTTACCAATAGAATTCTTGAGTTTACCCAACAGCTATCTCCATCCGAGTAATAAAAACCCCCTGTGGAAATAATCTTTCATTTCCTGTTCAGAAGCAGTTTCAAAAAATAATTCAAGTGCCTCTTTGAGGTTGCTTCTTGCTTCTTCAACAGAATCTCCCTGGCTTGCTATATCAAGTTCCGGGCAAAGTGCAACATACTGATTCTCTTCCCGTTCAATAATTGCAGTAAATTGCTGAGTGTTTTGCATCGCGTTTCCTTTTCTTTTTATTAAATATACCAAAGTGGCTGTTGAACCCCTACGGGGTTCTTCAACTAGAGGAAGGTATTTAATTCTACAAACATTTAGTTCCTACGGAACTATTTTTAGGAATTCCGTTAGGAATTCAATGTTTGTAGTAGAAAAGAAGAACCTTCCCATATTTTAGAACACCGTAGGTGTTCAATATGTTTTCACATTCTAACACTTTGGATTTATTTATTTGGGAAGCTGTTTTTGCAGATATGGGTGTTGCTTTAATTGCAATTGCAAATGCTACGAGGGTTTTGAGAAGTTGAAGCTCTATTATGCTTCATACCATTGAATGGTATTCTGAATGTAAGGAAGAATGTATGGACTGATTCCTTTCTCTGTAAGTAGATCAACTTTTTGGTTGAATAGTCTTTCTAATTCAAATGCCAGGTCTATAAAATTATCAAAGGTCTTTTCTTCAAATTCCACAAGCAGATCTATATCGCTTTTATGATTCGTTTCATTTCTTAAAGCTGAACCGAATAGCCCGATTTTTTTAACCCGGTACTTTTTTAATAATTTCCGGTGAGTTTTTAGAATTTCAAAAATTTCTTTAGATGAGTATGTCTTCATTATTCTTCCGTTCTTTGAGTTAAATATACCAAAGTATAAGAAGATTTAGAATAATTTGTGGGAAGCTGTTTTTGCAGATATGGGTGTTGCCTTAATTGCTATTGCAAATGCTACGAGGGTTTTGAGGAGTTAAAATTAAGTTTTCAAATCATACTAATTCTTATGGTCTCGAAGGAAAAGGGTTGTCAGTCAATTGTCCCAAACCTAGCGTCGCTCTCATATCATTTCGTGCCATTAGAGCACATTGAAGAAGAGCTTCTCTATCATGTGTTGTTCGAGAGACCATTCTAGACATATCACTTGGATAAACCGCTGCGATTTGACCAGTGAAATCGCTAAGTTCAGGATATTGAATTAAATCCATCGTTTTATTGAAATGTTTGTCTTCTGACAATAATAAATTTTGAGTCGCCTTAGGAAGGCTTGAGATGAAAGGTTTCTCGATTTGACGTAAGAAAAAGTTTGGTGGATGTCTACGAAAAGCTGGCTCACGAGTTAAAACTACAACTATGTCCGTACAACCCGCTTCAATAGCTCGAATAAGTGGTACAGCGTCTCTCAATCCTCCATCAATATATCCTCTACCATTAACTTGAATTATTTTATTGTAAAGAATAGGTAATGCTGCTGTTGCTCTAAGAGCTTCCATTAAATCAAATTCTTTATCTCTGTTTGTAAACACAGTGGCCTCACTTGTTAGAACGTCGGTGAGAATAAGATGAAATAACGCTCTGGAATTCATCACTTTATTCACATCTAAAGCCTTGTGCTTTTTCAGGACTTCATCTACTAAAAAATCAATATCAACAATCTTTCTGAGACGGAAAAAGTCAACAAAGTTTTTGTTGCTAATGTCGTCAAGATATACAGTAACAGCTAACTCGGCCTGTTCAGCGAGGAGATAAGCAGCATTGATAGCTCCAGCAGAAGAACCAAAAACATGATCAAATGCATTCGATAGGTTACATTCTTCTATTGCCATTAAAGCAGCCATTGAATATATACCCCTCATACCGCCACCTTGCACTACTAAACCAGTTTTGATTTCCGATTCTATCTGATTTTCAATTTCTGATTTTCGCCGAATTAAATTTTGTCCTATGGTTTGACTCATATTGAATTACCCTCTTTAGTAGAACTTTTCACTTTTATAGTCTGGAGTCGGGGTCTTCTGTCAAACATGCCAAGCATCTTTGATGTTCCTTTTAAAGTTATGTGTCTTGAGCCAACATTATAGACAAAATAAAGCATAAATATTAATATATAAACTGAGTACTCAAAAAATTCATTGTTCAAATTAAATGTTGGTTTATTGTTAAGAAAATGAGAAGCAAAAAGAAAACCTAATACTGCCGTTACAAAAGCATTTGCTAAGGTAGCAAATCCAATTCCTCTAAAGAATCTTTTGGAAACAGGTCTTAGTCCTTTTGATGCTTTGATTTGAAATTGTTTTATACCAATTCCAATACCTCCAAGACCGATAGAAAAAATCCAGTAATGTGGGATGAACATGGCTAATAATACTGATATTAAGCATAACACTTGAGTTAAATATGAAAAAAATTTTCCGATAATCCCCTCCTTAAGAAAAGAGAAAAAACGACGATATGATAATGTAACGTAAATTGACCATAACATATGCGATATGAAAATTGGAAGATAATTTAGATCTAACCAAAGAGTTGTTTTTTGATATAAAGCGTAAGGATCGCACCAGTTCCAACTTAAACCAAATGCAGGGCTTATTAAACGAAAGACTAAGGATACACCTAAAAAGCACATGAAGTAATCACTGGCAATTGAAAAAAGTTTTGGTCTTGAATCTAATTGTCTAATGTGGGAAGAATGATGTCCTTTACGGAATTCGCCACCAAAGAATATAATATTATCCCTTTCATTTGGTT